>JBNJDJ010000014.1:0-40767 GCA_051744845.1 Bacillota bacterium | reverse complement strand
CCTCCTAATTTATTATATACCTCTTTATAACTGTTAATAAATTTATTTTTACTATAAAATTTTTCAACTCTTTTTCTTCCATTTATACGAAACTTTTGATATCTATCTTTATCTTCAAATATTTTAATTATTTTTTCAGCAGTATTACTTGGAGAGACTAATTCAGTTATATAACCACAAGGTTCATTGTCATTATTTCTAATCATTTCTCTACAAGCTCCAACATCTGTAGCTACAATAGGAAGGCCTACTGACATTGCTTCTAAAATAACTAATGGTTGTCCTTCAGAGATTGAAGTTAAAACTAAACAGTCCATTTCTTTATAATACTCAAATACATCTACTTTACCAGTAAACTCAACTTTTTCATTTAATTTAAGCATATTAACTAAATCTTTACATTGTTTATAATATTTTGGATCTTCATCTAAAGGTCCTATTATTTTTAAATAAACATTTTCTAAATTATATGTTAGAATTTTAAAAGCTCGTATTAAAGTCATAACATCTTTTATCGGAACTACCCTTAATACTGAGCCAATAATTAATTTTTCTTTATTAAAAGTTTTATTTTCTAAAAAATTTAACTTATCTAAATTTACTCCATTAGGAATAATTTCTGTTTTTTCTTTTGATGCTCCTATTTTATGTTGAATATCTAAGTTTTTATTAAATAACGTAATAATTTTATCTACATTAAAATAAGCAACTTTAGAAATAAAATAAAAATAATCTATCCATAAATCTTTATATTCTTTAGAAACCCATTTAGATTTAATTATTTCTTCTTCTCTTTCACGAGGATAAATACCGTGTTCAGTTATAATATATGGCGCATTATATTTATATTTTAATAATGCTCCTAAAAATCCAGCATAACCAGTAGAAACACTATGATATATATCTGCTTTAATATCAAACTCTTGAAATAAATTCATTATAGAAATAAACATTGATCTATAAGTCCAAAAAAATTCATTAAAACTTTTTTCAAAAAAATTTTTATCATATACCTCTTTTAATACATCCCAAAATATATTACTTTTTAGAAGATCCATGCTATTAGAATTATATTTCTTCTCTCCTAATATCTCAAAAATCTTTTTAAAATTTAAATTTGTATCCATATGAAATAATTTTTTAATTTCTTCTTTATCCTCTATAGATATATTTTTAATTAATTTATATTCTCTTTTTTCTTTTTTTCTCAACAAATCATTTAAAAATACAGTCTTTACTTCTATTACATTTTCTGGGATTTCATATTTTTCAGATATTTCTTTTTTATAATCTGGCATAATAGAAAGTATCTTAAAATCTATTGAATCTAATTCTGAAATTAATTGATGTATCCAAGAGGAAACTCCACCTGTAATATATGGATATGAACCCTCTGCTATAATACAAATAACCATAATAACCTCTCTAATCTATCCAAAACTGAATCTGTTTATATAACTTACTATCTTTTGATAATTGATTAATTTCACCTTCATTTTTTAAAATATTAATTGTTTCTCTAAGTTTTTTTAAGTCATTTTGCATATAAAAAATTTTCAATTTTAAAATATAGGATTTTATAACTTTATCATCTAATTTAATTAAATCATCAATAATATTTATAGCTTTATCAAATCTATCAGCTCTAATATAAGCTTTAGCAAGTTCATATTCATTATCATAATTAAATCCAAACTCATATTTATATTCTTTTAAATACTTAATATATTCATTATTAAAAATTTCAATACTAGCTTTATCTAATAAATTAGATTCTAAATATTTTTTATAATTTCGAATAATCTTTTCTAAAATATTGATACTCTTTTTCTCTTGATATTTGTTTTGCAAATCATTTAGTTCTGAATTTATTTTATTTTCAATAGAATTTAATGAAACTGCTGAGTAGTGTTGAATTTCTGAATTATAGTCTTTTTTTCCTTTATTTAAAATGTTAACTTTTTTATTATCAAAATTATCATCTTCAAATAAAAAAGCTTTTCTTTTTTCACTGAAAGATAGGTATTCTAACATATTATCTATGCTTACTGTTTTAATTTCTTCATTATAATTAAAATCCTCATTTTTATCGTAAGATTGATCTAAATTAATATATTTTTCATAATCAGAAATTATACTACTATTTCTTAAAAAATAATATAACGAAAAAGTAATTATACTAATTATAACAGGTCCTAATCCAGGCAAAAATAAATAATAATATAAAGGTAGTTCATTATATTTTGATAAATTTTTTTTATAAATATCCTTTATAATGAAATAACTTATAAGAGAATAAATTATATAATATATAAAATATTTTTCTAACATAACTACATATATGAAAAATATAAAATTACAAATAGACAAAACAAATGTAATTAAAAATGAAATTGTTAACATATTAATCACCTGTCTATTTCTAATTCTTTTAGGTTAATATCAATTCTTGAATATATTTTTTCTTTAACTATTTCTTCCATCTCTAAAGGAACAGATGGTAATAATAAATATATTATATTTTCATTATAACTTACTACATCTAAGTCTCTAATCGATTTTTTTATTTTTCTGCTTACTTTAAAAATGTTTTGATCTACTTTAAATTTAACAAATAAATAATTTAAATTATACTCTCTTTTTCTTCTTTTTTCAGATTCAAGATGTTCCTTAAAATATTGATATCTCATAACATTACTATCATTATAGTATTTATCTTTAACTTTCCCTTCATATTTCCCAGCATTGTCAAAAGATAAATTAATCCAATCTAAAATAACTTTAAAAAGTATATATGCATAATTAGATATCTTATCAAAATCCATTTTTTCAATAGTAATTAATCCAATAGGCTTTCCAAATTCTATTAAAGGACCAGCTAAAATCGGAAAATTTTCTTTTTCACTATCAGTATATCTAAAAACTTTTTTCTGATTAATTACCTTGAATAATTCTTCATTTTCATCTAAATTTAGTGACATATTTTCTTCAATTTTAGAAATCCCTTTTCTAAGTTTAACTCTTAAATAATTAGAATTTTCATTATAAGTATATATTGTAATTATATCAGCTTTTAAATATTTACTAATAATACCTATTGCTTCAGTATATATCTCTTCTTTTTGTAAAGTTTTTAATTTTTTTGCAATGCTATATAATGATATAATACTTTCATCTGAACTGATAATTTGTCCTTTTAAATCTTTAAAAGCAGATAAAATATCATTATAACTTTTATTTAATCTATTGTATTTGTTTATATTTAGTTTAAACTCATCTTTTAAAACTTGATAATTAACTTCTTTTTGATCTATAACTCCACCTATAATTACTGTAGTCCAAAGATATAATAAAGGATATTTAAAATATGTTAAATCACTAATAAATAATTTTAAATTACCAATATACATTTTGAAAAATATTAAATGAAAAATAATTGTAATTAAAGTTATAACTAATCCTATTTTATTACCATAAAATAATGAATACAAAATTACTATCAGTAAAAAAGGATTAGGATTCAACTGAAAAAAAAGTTCAATATTAGAAGTAAATCTAAAAAAAAGAGTATAAAATAATATATTTATAATTGTAATTTCTATTATTACCCTTAAATATTTTTTTAGCATTTTAACTCCTTTTTACTCTATAAAATCCCCATTATAACTGATTAATGATACATTTTCAACTTGATCTATTTGATCTATTTCATCCAGAAAAGTTAAATCTGAACTAATAACTTCTAATTCTAAGGTCAACTCTACTATATTATTTGTATATCGTTTTGACTTTAAAGTATAATCTAATTTAGAAATCTGATCAAGTATTTCATTTTCAATTTTTTTATCATAATTGATAACTAAGAGAAAAATATCAATTTGATTTTTAAATCGCATAATAAAAAATATGATTAGAGAAATAAATATTGAACCAATAGTAGCTACTAAAAATAATTCGGCTCCAGTAGTTAATCCTAAAACTATTGCCCAAAATAAATATACAATATCCATTGGATCTTTTATAGCAGTCCTAAACCTAACTATACTTAATGCACCTACCATACCTAAAGACAATACTAAGTTTGAACTTATTGTAAAAATAATTGTAGATGTAATAAGAGGTAATATAACTAAAGATGCATTAAATTGATAATTATATGCTATATTATTATAATTTTTCCTATAAGTAAAAAAGATTATTAAAGAAAGAAAAAAAGTAACTAATAAAACTGATACTACATTTAAACTATTAAAATTATTTGTTTGCGACATTTGATTAAATCCATCAATTATTTGTCTAAATCCCATATATTCTCCTATCTACTATTTCTTAAACTTTGTCTACTTATAACATATTTTGATATTGATAATCTATTCAAATTATATTTTTCTAATATCATCTTTACATGATTAGGTAAAAAATTATTGAACTTTACTTCTAAAATTCTTTTATATTCTTTATCAACATTTCTAAAAATTTTATTTTTATTTAAATAATTATTTTTATATCTAAGGTTACTATCTAAGGTTATTCTAATATCATTAAAAGGTAAAGTATATGCTAATCTATCATATTTAATTAATAATTTAGCTTTATAATCTCTAGAATTAAGTTCTGATTTAGCTTTTTCATTTTTTATAAAATTATAATTTTGATTTAAAATACTTTTATATTCTTTTTTGTTAATTTTAATATTCTCTTTTTTTACTTTATCATCTATTTTTATTTTTTTTTCTAATTTAATATAATCAAAATTATCATTATAATACCTAACTCTAAATTTCTTTCTCTTTTTAAAGCCTATAAGTGAATTATAATAGTCTTTATTATTAATGTCATCTAAATAATGACTATATACAACATACCCTTCATTATTAATATGATTTTTATCACTATCTAATACAATACTTAATTCATTTTTAAGCAAATTATATATATGATCATCAATTAAATATTTATATTCAAATCTCATAAATTCTCCTAATCAACTATTAATTTCTTAATTCCATAGTAATATAAATTGCTTTTAGAATCAATATATAAATCAAAAGGATACTGTTTATTTTCCTCGCTATCTATTGCAATTACTTGCCAATAAT
This sequence comes from Bacillota bacterium, assembly GCA_051744845.1. Classification (GTDB taxonomy): domain Bacteria; phylum Bacillota; class Clostridia; order Peptostreptococcales; family Acidaminobacteraceae; genus JBNJDJ01. Next base: position 35,668 of record JBNJDJ010000014.1, on the reverse strand, counting down.
ATATACCTTTTTTTAACTTATCAATTACATACTCACTTTCTTTAATATTTTCTTCTTTAAATATAATATTATTCATATCAGGTGTTTTACTAATCAATAAATCATATCTGATTTTATCACCTTGAAAATCATATGCCTTATCCCAATTAAAAGACAAATAACTAGAAACTTTTGATACTGTTCCTAAAAAGAAAGGTTGTGGTTTTTCTAATGATAAAAAATAATCGTTTTTATTTTTATTTATAATTTGATGAATATTATTTAATTTATTCTCAACTTCCAATTTTGACATATTATCAAACGCATTAGGATCTTTTGATACAAAAGGAAGTATAACCTTTTTATAATTATTAATATTTTCTTTTAATATATTTACATTAAAATAATTATTATATAAATGATTTATCTTATCACTCAATTCTTGTCTGTTCTTATCGTTTTTTAAAAATCTTTTATGCAAAACATTCCCCCAATATTTTGATGCTCCTATTGTCCATTTTGCATGTCTATCAGGCGTTTCTAAAACTTTATCATAATCCCAAGGAATAAAATACCATGTATTACTTCTTTTAGGTGAATATAAGAAGAAATTCCTAGCAGCAGTATCAACATTTCCAATTAAAATATTACACGCTAACCAGGTAATATAATTTTCTCTATCAAAATTATTTTTTATGATAGTATTTATTGGGATATAATAATTGTTAATATCTTTAAGCAAAGATATTAATTTCTGATGATTATCAGCATTTTCTATTTCTATTTTATTCTCAAATTTTTCTTTTGAATAAAGGGGATCAGACTTTGGCCTAATTACATTTTCATATCTGAAAAATTCGAAATTTTTTGCTTTATAAAGTTCTCCATCAGGATCTAAATCCCTTCTTATAAAATAATTATCATCTATTTCCTCAACATTTACAAATAATCCATAATCTTTGAAAAAAGGATTTTCTTTATTATTATCTTTAATATTCAAATTTACAAATTGAGTTTTAAAACTCAATATATTTGGAATTTGACTAAATATATCAAAACTTAATTTGTTTTTTATCATTAAATTATCAGATGGGTGTTTATTTAAATTAAGTTCTTCATTTCCTTTCCATAAACCAGCTTCTTTTACTAAATCTATTTTAAAAGACTTTTGGTCTGCTAATCTTGCAGACTGACCTCTTTGTTGAACTGTACAATTAGCTGTATTTAAATTATACCCAATTAATCCAGGTTTACTTTTTTTATTTTCAACTTCTTTTAAAAGTCCACTAACTTCTATATCTTTTCCATTAAATTTACCATCATCTTTTTTTAATCTTTCAAAAGTAAAATTATCATCAGCAAGAGTATTCTTATCAGCATCAATAATTTCTAAATTAAATTCATAAAGTTTCTTTTGATCAATTTCACTGTATAATTTTTTATTATCCATAGATAATTTATTTTGAACTTCATTACTACAAGCTGTAAATAATAGAAAACCTATTAAAAAAATAACAACTTTCAATTTTCTCATATTTCTCCTTACTTAAAATTCAGTATAACTTTTAGTTTTGTTCATAAATGGCCAATTTAAAATTTTTGAAATTATTTTATTTCTTTTCTTATCTTCAGAATATATTAAAAAAACTGATATATTAGAACTAATATCTTTTTTTAATAGATTTATGAATATATCAAAATCCTCATATATTTTAGAATAACTAAAATTTTCCCAAAATATACCATCTATAAAATTCGATGAAAAACTATTAAATGAAAAAAAACCTCTATTTTGATAAATAATTAAATCAGGATATTTATCCTTAATCTCTTTTAAAAATAATTTATAACCATAGATCATATCTTCCACCACTTTTTCATTTTTATAATAATCTATCCAATCAATTGTATCTAAAAATACTCCATCAAATTGTTTTTTAACTATTCTTTTATCAATAAGCCTAACTAATAGATCTCTATAATTTTCACTTTTAATATTTGCAACAAAATTCTCATATTTTTCATTTTTAATTATCTTATTTTTATAAACTAAATAATCATCTTCATTTAATTTATTAATAAGTTCTTTATCCCAATTACTTATTTCAAAAACTGATAAATATCCAATATATTTAGAATTATTTTCTTTTTTTAATTTAATAATATCTTCCTTCGAATAAAAGGCAGTTTCTAAAATTAATAAATCATAATTATTAAACTCTTTTACTATCTGTTTATTTTGATCACCATAATAAATCATAAAATCATCAACTTTAACTTCATCTGATAAATTTATATTCATTGTAAGCATTATTAATAATAATATCTTAATTCCCATAGGTCTCCTTAATTACTTATAAAAATATTCTCCATCTATAATTTTAAATAAATCATCTTTTTTACTTGTAAAAGGAGCATTATTAAAAAACAAACAATTATCAATATTATTTTTTCCTTCTAAAGCATTTTTAGCAGCAATTATAGATTTAAAACTTGGTTTAGTATTTTTAAAACCTTCTTTGTGAGCAGGCGGAAATTGAACATGTACATCTACTTGAAAAATAACATCTTTTATAGAATTAGGGAATCTAGAACTTTTAACTCTATTTAAAACAACATTAGCTATACCTAGTTTCATTGGCATTGAAGTATCAACACTTTCAACATCAACAATTTTAGATAGCCATTTTATATCTTCTTTTGTATAATGTTTATTATCTATAAATTTTTTATTAATTTTTAGATTATCTTTTTCTAACACAACATTATAGCTATCTTGTTCCCACTTTACATCAAAATCAAAAAATTCTGATATATATCTTAAAGGAATGTAGGTTCTGTCTTCTCTTATAATAGGTTTAATATCAGAACTTAATTTTTTTCCATTAAGAAAAACATTCTTTTTATCTACATTAAAAACTAATTTATCTTTATTAAAATTAATTATAACATCTCTTTTTGTACTATCCCATATTATTTCTTCTCCAATAGCATTTACAAAATCTTTAGCTATTATATATGTCTTATCCTTTATTAATATATTCGGCTTACTCGTTTTTAAATAATCTCCATTTAGCTGTGCTGATACATAAACTTCTTGAGAAAAAGAAATACTAGAAAATAGCATTAATAAAATCAATATAATAATAATTTTTTTATTCATTTTTGTCCTCACTTTCATTAATATAATCATTACAATTATTTAAATTACTTTCTTTTTGAATACACATCTCTGATAAATAATCAAATTCTTTATTTTTAGTACCAAAATACACTTTATAAACTTTTTCAATATCATTTTTAATACCGTATCCTATCCTATCAACATTGAAATCAAAATCATCGCTATATTCTTCAATCAAAGTTTCTAAAAAAATATTTTTAAAATTATTTTTGTATAAAATATTTTTTTTCATATATTTTTCTCCAAATATACAATCAATATTTAAAAAATCTATTAAAGTTATTATAGATATTGTATTAATAAGCTTTTTCATTGAAATTAAATTCAAAATATTAATTTTCAAAATTTCTTTATTACTAGAATTTATTTTTAAATATCTATAAAAGAAATTATATATTTTAAATTCATTAGTTTTAGATAAATTAATTTTTTTAATTTCTTTTTTTAAATCAGATATTTTAAAAACTTCTTGATTATCAAAATTTATATTTTTAAATTTTGCCTGAGTTATTATTAAATCATTATACTCAATTTCATTTATATTTAATATAAATTCATCTAAAAATTTTAATTTGTTTAATTTATCAATCAATTTTTTCTTATTAGATTTTAAATTTAATAATGCAGATAAATGATTTTCTAAATTTAAATTTTTATTATATTTATAATATAAAAAATTCATAACTTCCTCCATTAAATTTAATATTTTTTCCTATACTTACTAGGAGACTCACCTGTATATTTTTTAAAAACACGTGAAAAATAATTAGGGTCGTTATATCCAACATCTTTGGATATTTTCTTTATGATATAGTTAGAATTTCTAAGCATTTTTTTAGCTTTCTTTATTCTTATTTCAGTTAAATAGTCAATAAAATTAATATTCATTTTCTCTTTAAATAGTTTAGAAAAATAATAAGAACTAATACATATTTCTTCAGCAATTTTTTCTAAGGTTAATTCTTTATCAAAATTATTATCAATATATTCTTTAGCTAAATCAATTATATCATCTGTTGGAGACATTTCTATTTTATTTGTATATCTAGTTATAATATTTTTAATATTTCTCTTTATAATAGTTATTTTCTTTTTAAGATGTGTTTCATTTATTACTTTTACAGAAAGTATTTCATAAATCTCTTTTTTTTCAAACAACTTTCTTTTTACTATTGTATTAATAGATTCTAAATATTTTATTTTTTCTAAATCTGATTTGATATTTCTATCTATCCAATAAAATAATTTTTCCAATAAGTTCAAAGCATCTTCTTTTAAATACAAATCAATTTTTGAAAGCATATCTTTTTCTAAAGCTATAGGATAAATTTTTTCGTTATTATCATTTTTATTTGAACTATTTAATAAATAATATCTTGTAGAAATTTCATTTAATGAATTATATTCTTGAAATTTATAATTTAACATAATATCAAAATCTTGATTTATTTTTTCAACTTTTTCAATATATTTTTCTGGTATAATAAAATATAATTGAAAATTATTAATCAATTTAATATTTTCCTTAAATTTAGAGTTAAAATACTTTATGATTTTTTCTCTATTATCAATTTCTTTTTCTTCAATTAAAACAATTATCCCTTTATTTATATTGAAATCTACAATGTTTTTTTTATTTATTATTTTTAATTTATCTATTTGATTCAATTTGATATAATCAAAAATTTTAGAATCTATTATTAAATCTGACTTAATTAGTTTTTCTTTTAAATTTTTACCCTTATTACTATTATTTTTTTTTCTTTTTATAAAATCCATTAACCTATATACACAATTTAAAATATCTTTTTTCTTAACAGGTTTTAATAAATATTCAAAAGCATTATTTTTCAAAGCCATTTGAGCATATTTAAATGAATCATATGCAGAAATAACTACTATATTACTTTTATTAAATTTTTCTTGAATCTTTTCCATTGCCTCAATACCATTAATTCCTGGCATCTTTATATCCATAAAAATAATATCAGGTCTTTCTTCTAATGCTTTCTTTATTGCAATACGACCATTAGAAGCTTGAATAATATCAATTTCATCGTTAAATTCTTTTTTTAATATTTTACTCAACCCTTTTCTCTCAATGATTTCATCATCAGCAACTAATACTTTATACATTTTCCACCTCTTAATCTATTAAAATATATACTTTTGTTCCACTATTTTTTTCACTTTCTATAAATAAAACATTATTTTTATTATGAAAATATTCTAATCTCTGTTTTACGTTGTTAACACCGATTCCAGTCGAATGCCCATCGTTATCATTTTCATTTAACAACGAATCAATTTGACTTTGATTCATTCCATTACCATTGTCTTTAACGACTAGATATAATTTATTATTTTTTTTAACAGAATATATTTTAATTATTGCATTTGATTCTAATTCACTTATACCATGTATAAATGCATTTTCAACAATAGGTTGTAATGTTAAAAAAGGGATTTTTTTATTTATTATATTTTTATCAATATCTATCTCAAATTTTACTCTATTTCCAAATCTCTTTTTTTGTATAAATATATAATTTTCAATATTTTCAACTTCTTCCTTTACAGAAACATTTTGGTCTAATTTTCCTAAATTATATCTAAACATATCACTAACATTATTTATTAACTCAGAAGTCTCATCTGCATCTTCTAAAATTGCTAATTTAGATACAATATTAAGAGTATTAAATAAAAAATGTGGATTAATTTGAGATTGAAGTCCTTTGAGTTTTGCTTCCTTTAATAAATTTTGTACTTGTGATTTTTCTAGTTCTTCCTTGTGAAGCTTAACCTCTAATTCTGCATTTTCCTTAATTTTGTTTATTAACTTTTTAGTATTATTTATTAATTTATTAAAAGCCTTTGCTAAAATATGAGTTTCATCTGTAGATTTTAATTCTATAGGTGAAATATCAAAATTACCTTTTGATATTTCTTCAGCCACATTAGTTAATTTTGAAATATTTAATATTAAATTTCGACCATATGAAATACCTATAAATAATATTAATCCTAAGTTTAATACTAAAATTATAGCAACTCTTTGTACTATAACAGAAATATCTTCTTTTAATAAAATCTGTTCCTTTCTTGAATTTTCTAATTCATTATTTAAAAGCATATTTAAATATGTATTAATATATTTCGTTATTTTTTTTGACTCATAATAATTATTTGCAATTTTACTTTCATCAACTCCTCTTACAGAAGAAATAGTTAATTCTAATTGATCTATATATTTATTATTTAATATTGTATAAATATTATCCAAATATACACTAGATTGTTTATTTTTAACTTTTTCATTAAACTCTTCTATTCTAATAAGTAGTTTTTGATAATTTGCATAAATATATTGAATATGTATTTGTTTTTTAGTATAAGCATAATCTGATAATGATGAATCTAGTTGTTTATTTAATCTTATCAAATCTTTTATAGCATAGATAGAATCTGTAGTATTATTTAATTCAGTTTGTAGATTTTGAAAAGTAAAATATGAAAAAGTAGAACTTATAACTAAAGAAATAATTATTAATATGAATATTACAATCAAAGTACGTTTTAGTGAATTATTCTTTTTCATCAGAATCACCTACTAATTTATCAATATTTTCTTTAGTAATTATATCTGATTTTATATAATATACATCACCTATAAATTCATCTTTATTAATTTTTTCTATTACATCTATTATTTGTTTAGCTAACATTTCTTGATTATTGTAAATAGATAGATCAATTAATTCTTGATCAATATAATCTAATGTTTTAGGTAATTGATCGAATGCTGCTATTTTAATTTCATCTACTTTTGCTAGTCTTGTAATTGTCTCAGCAGCTACTATGCCATAATATGGTTTTGTAGCAATAATTGTATTAACACTTTGATTATCTTTTAAGATTTCTTTTAATTCAACTTCTAAAACATATCTATTATTAATTTTTTTAACTTCTTGTAAAATTATATTTTTATTTTCATTTGCTTTTGATAAAATTCCTTCTATTGTGGTATTTTTATAAGCATCTTTTTTATCATCCGTTAAAACAATTATATTTAATGAATCTTTACTTATTTCTATTAATTTATCAATTGTTTTTTGACCTACACTATAATTATTTTGACCAATATAAGTTGTCCTAGATTTATTATCCCCATCGTTTTTTACAAAAATAATTGGGGTATTAACATTTTGGGCGATCTTTTGCATATCTGAGTCATTAAAACCTTGAAGAATAATTGCTTTTGGTTTAACTAGAGTTGCCATTTCAAATAAATCTTTTTGAAAATTCAATCCTGTAGTATCAGTCTCTAAAATATCAATAAAAAAATTATTATTTTTTGAATGTTTTTTTAATAAAAATTCTAAGTTATCCCAATAAAATTCATCATTATCTTTTCTAATCAAAACTACTTTATTTTCTACTGATAAAGATTCTTTTTTTTCAGATACATCTAATAAGCTAATAATATTAGCTATCATAAAATATCCTATTAAAATAACCATCAAACTTATAACTATCATCATTTTTTTATTGTTGTTTAAAAACTTTTTTTTGTTTTTCATAGTTTCACCTTCAAATACAAAAACTTGCTTATCTTAAAATAAGCAAGTTAAATTATATGATTTACTCAATATTTGGCCTTTTTTCCTCAGGAATATATCTATATATATCTTCAAATCTATGGTAACCATTTTTTACAATTACATCTACCATATTTTCTTTATTAACAATTACTGGTTTTAATAAAATAGAACGAGTAATATATTGACCATTAGTCATTAAACTGATATCTTCAACATTTTGTTTTTTAACAACTTTAATAGCTAAATCTACTGCTTTAGTACCTAACTTAGTAATATCTTTAAAAACAGTTATTTCTTGCTTTCCTTCCACTATTCTTTGACATGCTACTAAGTCAGCATCTTGACCTATAAGGTAAGTATCTAAATTGTTTTGTGAAATCACACTAAATGCTCCAGTTGCTAAACCATCGTTAGCACAAACAACAGCAGTAATATCTTTATTTTCATCAACTAATTTTTGTAATTTTTTACTAGCTAATGATGGACGCCATTCTTTAATATAATCATCAAATATAACTTCAATATCTTCATATTTATCTATAACACTAAAAAATCCTTTTTTAAGTAATTTAGCATTATTATCATCTGGATCTCCACCTAAATACACTATATTACCTTTTTTTACATTTAATTCTTTTATTAGATACTCTCCTTGTAGATTGCCAATCATCTCATTATCAAACGAAATATAATAATCTACATTGCCTTTTATCAATCTATCATAAGCAATTACTTTTATGCCTTCTGAGTGAGCTAAATCAACTATCTTTTTGCTATAGTTTTTATCATGTGGAACAACTACTAAAACATCTACATTCTCATTAATTAATTTTTTAGCTTGTTGCAACTGTAAATGGTCATCTCCATTAGCAACTTGCACTAAAACTTCTGCACCTCTTTTTTGAGCTTCAGCTACAAAAATATCTCTATCTTTTTGCCATCTTTCTTCTTCAAGAGTATCTAGTAAAAATCCGATTTTTATTTTTTCATCTTTCATTTTTTTTTCATCTTTGCTACAACCAAAGCTCATAATTGTAACGATTAAAATTAAAACAAACATCAATAGATTTGATTTTTTCATGATTCCACTTCCAATATTAATAATTAGTATATTGATATTTCTGAATTGCTTTATTATTATAAACAATTTCTTGATTTGAATGATTCAAAATAAATTTCTTATCATTTTTTCCTTTTAAATTAATAATTTCTAAGCCCTCACTTTTTTCATAAGTTCTAACATTATGCTTAGATAAAATATCTTTATAAATCTCATTTAATAAATCATTTGGTAAAGATGAACCAAAATAATAAATATCTGATTTATTAAATTTGTTTTTAGTTACACAAGAATAGTCTTCAAAACTTTTTTCATAAGTATAAAGACTTTTAGCAGTTTTAATTTCTAAAATATCTCTCCATAAAGAAATATTATAAGACTTTTCATTATTTTTAATTTTATAATCAATTTTAGGACTTAAAGCTTCATATCCTATAATTTTTGAACCTATATATTTTTCAATAATTGAATTTTCAAATTTTAAATTATTGTTTTTATTTCTTATACCACTTCTATATGAAAAAATTATAGTTTTATCTTTATTTGAAAAGTCATCTAATTTAGATATCATTTTATCATCTAAAATTTGCATATTTGGTAATATAATTATATCGTATTTATCAAAGTTTTTCTTACTATCAATAATATCACAATTAACTCCATAATTAAACAACGGTCTATATAATTTTAAAATTTCTTTTGAAAATTCAAAATCTGGAGATTGCTTTTGTACTTGAAATGACCAGATGCTATCATAATCATAAATAATTGCTACTTTTGGTTTGTTTTTTAATTTTTCAATTGAATAATTATTTTGAACATCTTCAAAAAAATCTTTTACTTCTTTAAACTTTCTGTTTTTCTTATTGTCGCTATCAAATATACCTTGGCAAAATTGTTCTTCTCCTTTAATGTATTGTCTAAATCTAAAGAAAAATATATTTTCTGCACCTCTTAAATTAGCTTGCATTGCCCATAATTTAGCTTGGTTCTTTCTAGGTAGCCAACCAACAAGATCATGACCTTGTCCCCCAATTAATTCTTCTACAATCCAAAAGTTTTGATTTTTAAGCCCTCTAATCATATCTAATTCCATAGCAACTCTTGCTTCATCAGGTGGCGTCATTTCTCCACCCCAAACTGGATAATTATCAAAAGATACAAAATCAATACTTTTAGCTAAATCATTAGGATCAAAAGCTTTATCAAACAATCCTCCTGGTAAATTAGTTGTAACTAATTGATCCTTAGATTTATATTCATTTACAACATCTACTAAAGTTTTATTAAATTTTTCAATTGATTTAGACATAAATCTCATATAATCTAGTCTTATTGTTGGATTCATATCTAATAAATCATTAAAAGGAACATCTACTTGTTCAAATTTATTATAAATTTGACCCCAAAATACATTACCAGAAGTTTTATTAAAATTATCAATTGTTTTATACTTATCTTTTAAAAAATCACTAAATCCTTTATTACAATTTTTACAAGTGCAAAAATCACTACCTTCATGACCTAATTCATTATCTACTTGCCAAGCAATAATATTTTCATTATCTTTATATCTTTTAACTATCTTTTTAGTAATAATTTTACTTAAACGTTTATAATCTTTTGAATTATAGCAATATTGCCTTCTAGTTCCATATTTTCTTATATTACCCGACCTATCGCGCGCTACAATATTATCATAATTTTCTAGAATCCATATTGGAAATGTAGCTGTTGGTATTCCAATCATTATTTTAAAGTCATTTTGACTAATTTTTTTTACCATTTTATCTAATAAAGAAAAATCAAATTTCCCTTCTTTAGGCTCTATTAAAGACCACATAAATTCGCCAATTCTTATAGTATTTATACCTAGTTCTTTCATCCTATCAAAATCTTTTTGCCATAAACTCTCATCCCAATGTTCAGGATAATAAGCTACTCCTCTATACATTTTACCTCCTTAAATTATAAAAAGGCCTTACGGCCTTTTATATTAGTTTCTGTGTTTTTGACTATCAATAGCTACAGCTATAATTATAATTAAACCTTTAATAATATATTGCATATATGGACTTACACCTATATAAGATAAACCATATGCTATAACTTGGAATATAAGTACACCACTTACAATTCCAGCTATACTACCAATACCACCATCAAATGATAATCCACCTACTATACATGCAGAAATAGCATCTAACTCATACATTAAACCAGTATTACTTGTTGCAGAACCAATTCTTGCACCTTCTAATGCTCCTGCAAAACCATATAAAAATCCAGCCATAGTATAAACTAATAATAAATTTTTAAATACATTTACACCTGAGACTAAAGCTGCTTCTGAATTACCTCCAATTGCAAATATATTTTTACCAAATATGGTTTTATTCCAAATTACCCACATTAATACTACAGCAATTGTAGCAAATATAATTAATTTAGGCATACCAAAAACTGTACCCTGAGCTAACTCTGCAAATCTTTTATCTAACCCTCCTATTGGTTGAGCACCATAAGGTGGTCTATCAAAATATAATGAGTTTACTCCATAAACAATAATCATCATACCTAATGTTTGAATAAATGGATCTACTTTAAATTTTGCTATAACAAATCCATTAATAAAACTAAAAAAACCTGTTACTAACATAACTCCAACTATTGGCACCCATAGTGGTAAAACTTGTAAATCTGGATACATTCTATAAGCGTAATCTGGCGCTTGTAAAAGTGAAGCTGATATTACTGCTGCTAAACCAATTTGTCTACCTAAAGATAAATCAGTACCCTTTGCTACTATAATACTACCTACACCTAGTGCCATAATAACTCTAGTAGATGATTGCTGTAAAATATTTTTAAAATTCCGAACTGTTACAAAATCAGGAGATATTGCAATAATTACTCCTAATAAACCTAATAACACGAATGCTATTGCATTATTTATAATAAAATTTTTCAAACCTCTTTCTTTTAACCTTGCTAACTTTTCAGACATTTTTCCTCCATTCTTATAAATATTTAGATGATAACTTCAAGATTTCTTCTTGATTTGTCTCATCTGTATTAACAATCCCAGCTAATTTACCATTACTCATAACCATAATTCTATCAGTTACACCTAATAATTCTGGCATTTCTGATGAAACCATCATTACACCTTTATCTTCTTTCGCTAATTCTATCATTAATTTATATATTTCAAATTTAGCTCCAACATCTATACCTCGTGTAGGTTCATCTAATAATAATATTTCTGGACTAGTCAGTAGCCATCTACCTACAATTACTTTTTGCTGATTACCACCTGATAATGATTTCATAGGTGTCTTATGAGATGGCGTTTTAACACTCATACTATCAATTACCCAGTCAACATCTTTTCTCATATTTTTATCTTTTAATAATCCTACAGATCCTTGATAACTATGTACATTACTAATGATTGAATTAAAAGCAACATTTAAATCAGAAAAAATCCCTGTTTCCCGTCTTTCTTCAGTAACTAAAGCAAATCCATTTTTTATTGAATCATTTGGATTGGAATTTTCAACCTTTTTACCATGTAAGAAAATCTCTCCTTTTGATTTTTCTCTAACACCAAAAATGGTTTCTAATACATCAGTTCTTTTAGCTCCAACAAGACCTGCCACTCCTAAAATTTCCCCTTTTCGTAGTTCAAAAGAAATATCTTTGATAGTTGGTTGATTTTCACCAGTTAAATTATCTACTTTCATAATTACTTCTTTTGGAGTATTTTCTTTTTCAGGAAATCTATTTGATAAATCTCTACCTACCATTAAATTAACAACTTCATCAGTAGTTATATTTTTAATATCTCTTGTAGTAATATACTCTCCATCTCTTAAAATAGTTACTTGATCAGCAATTTCATCAAGTTCTTTCATTTTATGAGAAATATATATAATTCCAACTCCTTGAGCTTTTAGATTATTTATAATTCTAAATAAATGATCAACTTCTTTATCAGTAAGGGAAGAAGTCGGCTCATCCATAACAAGTATTTTTGAATCATAAGAAACAGCTTTAGCAATTTCCACCATTTGTTTTTGTGAAACTGCTAGATTCCCTATATTTGCTCTAGGATCTAGATCGATATCTAAGTTTTTAAAAATCTTAAGTGTTTCTTCATACATCTTTTTTTCATCTACAAAAAACGAACCAGTTGGGAAACGTCCTAACCAAATATTATCCATAACTCTAGTAGTTAACACTTGATTTAATTCTTGATGTACCATTGATACACCAGATTGTAGTGCATCTGATGATGATTGAAATTCAATTTTTTCGCCTTCTAATAAAATTTCTCCTTCATCTTTTTCATAAATTCCAAATAAACATTTCATTAATGTAGATTTTCCTGCACCATTTTCTCCCATTAAAGCATGAACAGTACCAGGTTTTACATTAAGATTAACTTTATCAAGTGCTTGCACACCTGGAAACCCTTTTGAAATGCCTTTCATCTCTAATAAATATTTTCCTTTATTCAATACGATCCTCCCTTCAATGAGGTTTATATTTCTATATTTTTCTTTTCCTTTAAATTCTTTAAGAAAGTTGAGACGCATTACACATCTCAACTTAAATTAATTTTTATTCATAAGCACTTCTTGCTACATCAATATTATCTTGAGTTATTGGAACGTATGGAACTCTAATTGACTTGTCTTTTATTTCATACTCTGTACCTGCAGTAAAGTCCTTACCATTAGCTGCATTTATAGCTGCATCTAAAGTAGCTGCTCCTTGTCCTTTTGCATCATTTAATACAGTACCAACTAATGTACCTTCTTCTAATTCACTTAAAGCATCTGGAATTGCATCAACACCAACTACTGGCATAAATTTATCATCTTTAAAGTATCCATTTTGCTCTAATGCTGAAATAGCACCTAATGCCATAGCATCGTTATTTGCTATAACAAACTCAATTGATTCACCATGTTTAGATAACCATGAGTCAAGTAACTCTTTAGCTTTTACAGAATCCCACATACCTGTTTGTAATTCTAATTCTTCTACTTCTACACCTTTTTCTTTAGCAGATTCAATTACATACTTAGTACGCGCTTCAGCGTCAGGATGTCCTGGTTCACCTTTTAATAATACGTATTGCATAACTCCGTCACCATTTTTATCCCACTCAGGATTATCTTTCCATGCATCAGCAACAATTTTACCTTGCATAATTCCTGATTCTTCTGATTTAGTTCCTACATAAACTGAATCTTCATAACTTTTTAAAGTTTCTAATTTAGGCTCTTTATTAAAGAATACAACTGGAATGTCTTCATTCTTAGCTTTATCAACAATTGATGATGCCGCTTGAGGGTCTACTAAGTTAATAGCTAAAGCTCCGACACCTTTAGAAAGCATCATATCTACTTGTTCATTTTGTTTAGCTTGAGAATTTTGTGAATCATTTAAAATAAGTTCAGCTTTTCCTTCAGCTCGTGTTTCAATTGATCTTCTTACAAAAGACATGAAATTGTCATCAAACTTATAAATTGTTACACCAATTTTAGGTAATTCGGAAGCGTTTTCCCCGCCGCCATCAGAAGTATCTCCATCTTGGCCGCAAGCCACAACGCTTAGAGACAACACTAAAATTAATGTTATTGCTAAAATCTTTTTCATATTCATATACATCTCCCTTTCCATAATCTATTAATTAATTCCTCGATAAATAAAGTATAGCAATATATTAAAATAATAGCAATATATAGGACAATAATTTGATATGTTTATACAATTTATTGAAGAAAACGTTTTTTTAAATGAATTTTCAAAAAATTATAATAAAAAATAGAAGAGAAACTCTTCTATTCATCATCAATAATATGATTATATAAATTACTAACTAATTCTCCATAATCATTTTCATATTTAATTATTTCAATTCCCATATTTTTACTTCGTTCTAAATCAAATTCATAATATGGATCTTCTGTAACTACTAAAAATTTCCTTACGTTTCTACCACCAATCTTTTTGGAATAAACATCTAATTCATTTAAAGCTTCTTTACCATAATTATTTGTATCTTTACATGAAATACATATCATTTGGTGTTCTTCTATAGCTAAAATATCAAGTTCATTTTTAACTTTTTGTAAATTCCCATCCCAAAAAAACTCAACACTTGCTTTAACTTCAGTAACCTCTTTAATACTCTTTAAAACTCTTAATACAAGTGCTTCTAACCAACTACCAGGTTTTTTAAATATATTTTCAATTCCTTTATCTTTATAAACTATTTTAATTTTATGTTTTTTTCTATAAAAATCAATAGCTTCAATATCTTTTAAGAAATGTAAAAATTCATACATATAATTTTTTGTTTTTTTATGTACTTTATTTAAATAAATAGTACAATAATTTGCATTTCTAAATTTAGGAATTACAAACCTTTTAGACTTTTTAAATAAATAAACATTTAAATTATGCCATTTATCTGGATTAGCTATTATCCAATCTATAAATCTATTAACAACTTTTGTTGAAAAAATTTCTGTATTATGATTTGCTATTTCTCCACCAAAATTTTCAATAAAATTATCAATATTTAAAGCTATATCTTTAACATTATATATTTTTTTCTTGAAATTTTTCAATTCAATGAGTTTAGAACTCTTTTGAGAAACTATTACTCTAGTAACATAATTTTTTATAGCAATCTCATGTAAATAAAATGATTCTATACCTAAATCCTCATTGAAAAAAATAAAATTTACTCTATTTTGATCTTTTTCAATAATATTGTTAAAATCTTCTAATTCATCAATAACTCTTTGTTCTACTTTTATAGACTCTTTTTCAGATGTGATTGTTTCTCTAAAATCTTTATATTTGTTATAATAAAATTCCCCTCTATTTCTAATAATAATAACTCTATCAATATTATAAAATTTTATTGGTATAAGTGCAGGTAAATAATATTGAGTTAAATAAAAGTATAAAACTTTTTCCTTTTTCATATATTCCTCCATTTTAATTGTAAATTTACTATCAAATTCTTATATATTTAGTATATATTAAATTACCAAATTATTCAAAATATATAATTAAATATAAACAAAGACACCTAATTTATATTAAATCAGATGTCTTTGAATTTATATATTATAATGAGAGGATTTTTCTAGCTTCTTTAGGACTAGCAATTTCTCTTCCAACTGCATTTGCAATGTTTACAACTCGCTTAACTAATAACTCATTTGTAGCATAAGTATCTTTATCATACATTAAGACATCTTCTAAACCTGTTCTAACGTGTCCTCCTAATATTATAGCCATTGTTAACATTTTTATTTGCGAATGACCAATACCCGAAACACTCCACGTTGAATTTTCAGGTAAACTTTCAACTAAAAATAATAAGTTTTTGACTGTTCCTGGAATAGAACCTGGCACATTCATAACTAAATTAAAATGTAAAGGTTTTTTTATAATCCCCTTTTTAGCTAAATACTTTGCATTGTTAATCATAGCTGAATCAAAAACTTCAATCTCAGGTTTTAGATTGTTTTTTTTCATCTTCAATGCTAAATTTTTAATTAATTTAGGACTATTTACATTTGCACTAGTAGGAAAATTTGAAGAACCTGTCGATAAACTAGCCATATCAGCATCTAAATCTAACATTTGTCCACGCCATTTAGCAGTGTTTTCTCCACCTCTAGCTCCAGTAGATACTTGAGTAATAATATCAATATTTTTATCTTTTATTTTTGATAATAATTTTTTATATTTACTTCTTTGACTAGTAGGTTTCAATTCATCGTCTCTCACATGCAAATGAGCAACAGAAGCTCCTAATTCTTTACATTTTTCTACATCTTTTACTATTTCATCTACTGTAAGAGCAGAATTTGGATTTAATTTTTTTGTAGGAACATTACCTGTAGGAGCTAAAGTAATAATTAATTTTTCCATAACTTATCACTATTCCTTTAATAAAATCTTATTTGCTTTTATCAAACCTTTTTTTAATTTATCAAATAATTTATCTATTTCTTTTTTAGTTATATTAATAGGAGGAGCTAATAAAATGTGATCCCCTAAAATTCCATTATAAGATCCGCCTCCAGGATAAACAATTAAACCTTCATTAAAACACTTTTTCATTACTAAATTACTAACTTTTTTTTCTTTTCCAAAAGGCTTTTTAGAATCTTTATCTTTTACAAATTCAATTCCTATCATTAACCCTTTACCTCTTATATCACCAATAAAATCAATTTCATTTTCAACTTCTTTTAGTTTTTCTAATAAATACTCACCTTGAACTTTAGCATTTTCAATATAACCTTCTCTTTCGATTATATCCATTACTTTCCATCCGATTCCAGCTGATAAAGGATTTCCAGCGTAAGTATGTCCATGAATAAATTTCCCACTACCATCTCTCATAACAGTATCATAAATTTCTTCATTAGCAACTATACATCCAAGTGGTGTATAACCACTACTCATTCCTTTAGCACTTACTAAAATATCTGGAACTAAATCAAAGTGATTACAAGCAAAAGTCTCGCCAGTTCTTCCAAATCCTGACATAACTTCATCGATAATTAATAAAATATCATACTTTTTACATATTTTTTTAACCATATCGAAATATATTTTATCAGGATGTACACCTGGTGCAGCCGAACCAATAACTGGTTCACTAATAAATCCTGCTATATTTTCAGCACCTATTTTTAAGATTTTTTCTTCAAGAGCTTGAGCTGCTTTTACACTTGTTTCATATAAAGTTTTTGTATTCCATTTATTTCTATAATGATAAAACTGATTAATTTTAGGAAAATCATTTAAATACGGATCATATATTGTTCTTCTACCAATATGACCTGTCATTGATAAAGCTCCTAATGTAGCACCATGATATGAATTCCACTTAGAGATAATTTTCCATTTAGAAGTATCTCCATCTCTTTCTTTAAAATATTGTCTAGCTAATTTAATAGCAGATTCTGTACCTTCAGAACCACCAGATAAAAAATAAACATGATTTAGATCTCCTGGTGCCCAGTCAGCTACTTTTTTAGCAGCTTTTTCTATACTTGTTGTAGTCCATCTTGATAAATGAGTAAAAGCAATTTTTTCCATATGCTTTTTAGTATATTCTGCAACTTCTAAATTACCATGTCCTATATTTGCTACAGCTGAACCTGAACATCC
The DNA here is from genome assembly GCA_051744845.1 of Bacillota bacterium. Taxonomy (GTDB): domain Bacteria; phylum Bacillota; class Clostridia; order Peptostreptococcales; family Acidaminobacteraceae; genus JBNJDJ01. The sequence continues at coordinate 17,622 of JBNJDJ010000014.1, read as the reverse complement.
ATCAATATATTCATTTCCATCAGTATCATATAAATATATACCTTTTCCATATTCTACTTTTGGATAATACCAATTTTGGTTTCTATAAAAAACATTATTTTCAGGTGCTTTTTGTAAACTCAATTTATACCTCCTGATTTGCTACTTGATTTTTTTCCTCTCTATATTTTTTAACAAACATTAAACCTACAATTACAAATCCTAATAAACTTGTTCTCCAACCAGGGTTAACTAACAATAAACCACCGATTGCTAAAAGTATTCGTTCCCATGCCTTTGCTGAAGTTCTAAAGAATCCACTAACTCCACCAGCTAAACCATACATTCCAATTAAAGCAGTAACTAATGCTAAAATCAATTTAAAAGGTGTAGCATCAACTAATACTAATACTGGAGAAGTAGCAAATATATATGGTACTAAATAGGCTGCAAAAGCTAAACGGGCTGCTTCAACTCCTGTTTTAAATGGATCTGAATCTGCAATTCCTGAACCAGCAAATGCTGCTAGTGCTACTGGCGGAGTAATATCCGCAACTATACCAAAATAAAATACAAATAAATGAGCTGCCATTATTGGTATTCCAACTTCAACTAATACTGGAGCTGCAATTGTTGCTTGAACAATATAATTAGCTGTTGTAGGCATTCCCATACCTAAAACTATAGAAGTAAGCATTGTTAAAAACATAGTCAAATAGATATTTCCACCACTTAAAGTTAAAATACCATGTGATAATTTTATACCTAAACCTGTTAAAGTAACTACTCCTACTATAATACCTGCCGATGCACAAGCCATTACTACTGGTAAAGCTGATTTTGCACCTTCTTCAAGACCTTTTACAATTTCTCTTAAACCAAATTGTACTTCATCATCAACTTTTCCATTAATGAGTCCTATAAGTACTGCAGATATAATTCCAAAGAGTGCCGCATACGAAGGAGTAAACCCTTGTACTAAAAATGTCACTATAACAAAAATCGGAGTTGATAAAAACCATTTTTCTTTTAATAATTTCTTTGCTCTAGGTAATTGGCTTTTAGGAATTCCTTCTAAACCAGTTTTTTTAGCTTCTAAATGTACCATAATAAATATACCTGTAAAATAAAGAATTGCTGGTATACAAGCTGATAAGGCAATTGTTGCATAAGGTAGATCAGTAAACTCGGTCATGATAAAAGCTGCTGCTCCCATTACTGGAGGCATTAACTGTCCACCAGTTGATGCTGCTGCTTCAACTGCTGCAGAAAACTCTGGTCTATATCCAATATTTTTCATCAACGGAATAGTTACCGAACCTGTTCCTACTGTATTGGCTACAGAACTCCCTGAAATTGTACCTTGTGTCGCACTTGCAACAATAGCTGCTTTTGCAGGACCACCTGTTTTATGACCAGCAAGAGCTAAGGCTAAATTGGTTAACCAATCTCCTATTCCTGTTTTTTTCAAATAATTAGCAAAAAGCAAAAATAAGAAAATAAATGTAGCTGATACCATTATTGGTATACCTAAAATTGATTCTGTGCTTAACCATGCATAAGTGGCTACACGTTTTAAACTATAACCTTGATGTGCAAAAAATCCTGAAATATGATTTCCAAATAAAGCATAAGCTAAAAAAGTTGAAGATACTGTTATTAGTATTGGACCAGCAACTCTTCTTGTTGCTTCTATAACAGTAACTACAGCTAATACTGAAATAACAAAATCTGTTTTAGTATAAGCTCCAGCCCTAAAAAGTAACGTTTCAAAATTTACAATATGATATCCTACAATAGTAATTGAAGCAATAAGCCATAAATAATCATACCATTTTATTTTATTTGAATCATCGCTTTTTCTCATAGGATACATTAAAAAAATTAAAACTAATGCAAAACCTACATGAAAACCTCTTTGTTTAGTTGGAGGTAACAATCCAAATCCCGCTGTATAAATTTGGAATAAACTCCATGCTACTGCTAATAAAAATGTTATTTTTAAAAATATTCCTTTTAAATCTCTATATGCAAATTCTCTATCATATTTAGCAAGCAAATCTTTTTGTTTTGATTCATCAATATTTCCTTTATTTTCATTTAATAGATTCTCTTTTGAACTCACTAAAAAACCTCCCTTTTAAATATTTATATATGTTTTTTTCTGTAATTCTTACTTTAACAAAACCTCCTGGTTTATAAATATCTTTTAAATAATATTTCTTTTTATTATATACTAATCGATGATTTGCTACTACTTCACCAATAACTATGGGTAAGTTTTCATAAGTTCTATCGAAATTATAAACTCTTATACTATCTTCATTAAATTCCCACTTAGTGTTATAATCAGGTGTTGCAGGTAAGTTAGCGCTAAAAGTATCAAAAATCATCTCTTTAGTTTCTATTTTTAAATCATTATTTATATTATATTTTTCTAATACTGGTTGTTTACTTACAGAATGTGTCCATTTAACGATAAATTCATCTTGTTTTTTTACTCGAAACTGTAATATAATTTCATTTTTTCTTTCCCCGTTATCAAATATATATACTTCTAAAACATTCACTTTGATGAATGTACTTATTATAATTAATACTAAAAATATAATTATTAAAAATTTCTTTTTACTCATAATATTTGAAATAGCCAAGATTTTAACCTTGGCTATTATTCCTTTCTTTTAGATTATTCTAAAATTCCTTGTTCTTTTAAATATTTTTCTGCACCAGCATGGAATGGTGTAGTTATACCATTAGTAGCATTTTCTAATTTAATTTGATTACCTCTTTTGTGACCTTTAGCGATCTCATCTGTCTTTTCATATAAGTTTTTAGTTAATTCATATACTAAATCATCATCCAAATCTTCTTTTACATACATAACAGCTTGCAGTGCAACTGTAGTAGCATCTTCTTCTTGTCCTTCATATACTCCGCCTGAAATTGGAAATTGAGCTGCAAAAGGAACTGTTTCTTGTAATTTTTCAAAAGGCTCACCAGTTACTTCTAAAATTTTAACTGGATTAGTTGCTGCAATTTCTTTAACAGCAGATGCTGGGAAAGATACAACAGCAAATGCAGCATCAATATTACCATCTTTTAAACCATTAACTGCATCAGAGAAACTACCTGGCTTAGAATCAAAATCACCTTGTTCAATTCCATATGCTTCTAGAATTGACATTGCAGTAACATAAGTTCCACTACCTGGAGGTCCTGGATTAATTGATTTTCCTTCTAAATCAGCAATTGATTCAACACCAGAATCTTGTGTAGTAACAATGTGCATTACCTCTGGATAAACAACTCCAACTGCTTTAAAAGACTTTAATGGTTCACCAAAACTTTTTCCTTCTCCTTTAAATGCTTGATCAGCAATATTATTCATAGCTAATACAATATCTACTTGACCTGATGAAACTCTGTTAATATTTTCAACAGAAGCACCTGCAGGTTGAATAGTTACATTTACATCATCAATGCTTTCATTCCATACGCTAGCAATTGATCCACCTAATGGATAATATGTTCCTGATGTTCCTCCTGTAGCAAAAGATAAATTCAACTTTTCTCCTCCACCACTGTCTGCTGATTCTTCAGAACCCTCATCAGTAGTTTCTTCAGTTTCTTCAGTTTCTTCAGTTTCCTCAGTATCTGCATCACCTGATGTATCCTCGCTAGGACCACATCCTACAACAAATACAGATAAAACTAAACTCAAGGCTAATAGTAAAGCCAACTTCTTCTTCATAATAAATCTCCTCCCTAATTAACTAAAAAACTCTTATCTAATTTAAATTATATACCCGCTAAGACTCTAAAAAACCTTATGCTACAAAATGTTACATATATATTTTTGAATTTTTAGAATATTTGGGTTAAATGTTTATAAATCGTAATATATTATGATATAAATTAATAAATAGCCGCTTAGGCTATTTATATAATATGTTTAATCTTATTCTTATTTGATTTTTTATATTTCAAAGTGATATCTAATTTATCAAAATAATCATTAAATATTTTATTTTTTTTCAAATAATCTATTTCATATTGCTTAGTTTGTATTAAAAATTTATTGCCATTTGTATTTAAGATTTCTTTTCTTAATTTTGAAAAAATAATATCTGAAAGATACTTTTTACTCAACTTATATTGGTTATTTTTTTTACTATAAACCATTTGAAAAAGTGAAGGACTTTCATATTTTCTAGTTAATTCAAAGAGACCTAACTTAGTAAATCCATATACATTTGTTGTTACTTTATAGTTTTTTAATTCTCTATTAAATATTTTAATCAATTGACTTTGTTTTTTACTAGACTTTAAATTAATTAAATCTATAATTATTATTCCACTTACATTTTTAACATTTATAAGTCTTGCAATATTAATTAAAGCAATTTTATTAATCTCAAAATTACCGTCTCTTTTTTGTTTTGAAATATATTTGCCTGAGTTAACGTCAATAACAGTCAAGGCTTCTGTATAATCAAATTTTAAATTTATACCTTTATCAATATAAATGTTATCATTAACCTGTTTTTTTAAAATTTTAGATAAATCTAATTTTTCATCAAACTTCTTATTTTTAAATTTAATACTATTAATAATTTGTTTATCATTAGAAACAATTTTTTCAATTTCTTCATAATAATCATTAATAAACTTTTGATATATCTTATTATTTTCATAAACTAATCTATCTTTTAAAATATAATTTTTATTTTTTACAATATTTTCGAATATACCTTTTATTTGATCTAATTCTTTTTTTAAAGTATTTAAATTGGTATTTTCAGCTTTAGTTCTAACTATTACACCAAATTTAAAAAAATTATTTCGAAAATACTCTTTTAAATCATTTATAAAATCTTTATTATCAATTTTTCTAGATATTAAAATATCATTTTGATTAAATAGTAAAATAAAATTTTTAAACGCTATAGAAATATCTTGACTTATTTTAGCTCCTTTATCATCTATAGGATTTTTTTTAATTTGAACAAATATCTCTTTTCCAATATGAAAATCTTTTTTACTAAATTCATTTTTTAAATCATTAAAATCAAGATATGCATTTTTCTTTAGCCCAATATCTACAAATATAGCTCTAATATTTTTACATATATTAACAATTTTACCTAAATATATATTCCCAATTAAATTATCATTTTTTTTAAATTGATAATTAAAGTCATAAATCTGTTTATTCTTTTTTAATAAAACTTTAGTTGAAAATATATTTTTATCTATAAAAAGTTGCATTAATTATTTTCCTCCTATATTATTGGTTCAAATTTTTCTTTATATATTTCTTTTCTTTCAACCATTATATAATCATCCTTTTTTTCTAAAGAAGCATATTCTAAAAATTTATTTAAAGCTACTTCAGGCTTTAAGTTTCCACTTGAACCTGTTTTAGCATTTATTTTAAAAAAGACTTCATTATTATTTTTGTGCAAAAAAGAAAATTTATTTATTAATTTTAAGATATCTTTATCGATAGGGGATTTTTTTCTTCTAATTTTAGTCCAAATAATTTCATCTTCATTTAAAAAATCTTCTAATTTATTAATTAAATAATTTTTATCTATATCATCTTTCATCTTAGTTTTTAAAATATAATCCGCACTTTTAACTAATGCCATAATTGATTTTTTGTTTTTAGTAAATTTAGCATCAATAAATTCTATACCTTTAGGTAAAAAAGATTTATCAATTTTTTTTATCTTATTTAAATCAAACTTACTTTTAATCTTTACATCAAAATACTCTGCTTGAGATATAACTCCCACAGCTAGTGGAGCTGCAAAAGATATTTGAGGTTTTGGATTATAACCTTCTGAAAATTCAAAAGGAACATTAACTCTTCGTAAAACTCTTTCAATTAAATTAACCATTTCTAAATGCGACAAATATTTCATATAACCTGTTTTTTTATATTTAACAATTAATTTAATAACACTCACCTCCAAGTATCTCAATATTGACTCCACAGTTACTACAATTTTCTCTACACTCTTTTGTAGTTTTTTCATCTAAAGCTTTTAAATATTCTTTTTTCAAAAACTCTTTACTAACTCCACAATCAATATGGTCCCAAGGTAAAATCTCATCAAAATCTCTTTTTCTTTCATTATAAAATTTTGGATCAAAATCAAGTTCTTTTAAAGCTATTTGCCATTTTTCATAATCGAAAAATTTTCCCCAACTATCAAATTTACAACCTAATTCGAAAGCTTTTATTAAAACATCATTTAATCTTCTATCTCCTCTAGCAATAATTCCTTCGATTGTACTTTCATATGTTCCATGATAATTAAACTTAATATTTCTATCATTAATTTTAGAATTAAGTTTTTGATGTTTCTTATTTAGATCCTCGATTGAATCTTGACTAACCCATTGAAATGGAGTAAAAGGTTTAGGTACAAAATTAGATGCTGAAGTAGTTATACTAGGCCAACCATTTCTTTTATCTTTAGGAATATCATAAAATAAATCAATTGCTTTTTTACTTAAATCTGCAATTTTTAAAACATCTTCTATAGTTTCAGTAGGCAAACCTATCATAAAATATAACTTTATTTTTTTCCATCCATTTTCAAAAACTTTTTTCAAAGTGTTTTCAAAATCATTTTTTGTTACGCCTTTATTTATAACATTTCTTAATCTTTGACTTCCAGCTTCAGGAGCAAATGTCAAACTAGTTTTTCTTAACTTTTGAACGTCAGTTAATAAATCTATAGATTTTGAATCTAAACGTAACGAAGGAAGAGATATATCAATTTTTTCCTTTTCATATTTAGAAATAAATTCTTTAATTACACTTTCTATTTCACTATGATCTAATGAACTTAATGCTGATACAGAGAATTCTTCAAAACCTGTATTTTCTTTTAAATTTTTAGCTATATTTAAAATGTCTTCTTTAGATCTCTCTCTAACTGGTCTATAAATCATGCCTGCCTGACAAAATCTACATCCTCTTGAACATCCTCTAAATATTTCAATCATTGCTCTATTATGTACTACATCTTGAAAAGGTACAATAATCTTTTCAGGATAATAAGATTTATCATAATTTTTAATAATTCTTTTTTTAACTTTCTTTTTAACATCGTTATTAATTGGTTTAAATGACTTAATTGTATTATCATCATTATACTCTACTTTATATAATGAAGGTACGTATACACCCTCAATTTTACTTACTTCATATAAGAATTTATTTTTGTCAAAATTCTCTTTTTTCATCTTTTTATAAAGTTCAATAACTTCTATATTTACTTCTTCACCTTCACCAATTATAAATAAATCAATAATCTCTGCTAACGGCTCTGGGTTATATGCATTAGGACCACCAGCTAAAATTAATGGATAACTATCATCTCTATCTTTAGATTTAAAAGGAATATTAGATAAATCTAACATATTTAAAATATTAGTATATGAAAGTTCATATTGTAAAGTAAAACCAATAAAATCCATCTCTTTTAACGGAGTTTTAGATTCTAAAGTAAAAAGTTCTGTATTAGTTTTTCTTAAATTATCTTCTAAATCAATCCATGGAGAAAAAACTCTTTCACAAAAAATATCTTCTCTTTCATTTTTTAAATTATATAAAATCTGAAATCCTAGATAAGACATACCTATTTCATAAATATCAGGAAATGCTAGTGCAAATCTAACCATATTATCATTAACTTTTTTATTATAACTGTTTATTTCACCTCCAATATATCTGGATGCATTCTCTATATCTCTTAATAAATAATCTATATTTTCCATACATTCTCCTTAATCCATTTTTGTCCTTCTTAAACGTCTTGTATAAATACTAAAAACTAATCCAATTGCAATAAAATTAGTAACAATAGATGAACCTCCGTAACTTAAAAACGGCAGAGTTATACCTGTTACTGGCATTAATCCTATAGTCATACCTATATTTTCAAATATTTGAAATGCAAACATAAAAACAATACCAAATATAATTAATCCACCAAATTTATCTTTAGATTTAGTCGCTGAATTTATTAATTGGTATAAAAATATAAAATATATTAATAAGACTAAAACAGTACCTACAAAGCCTGTTTCTTCACCAATAACTGCATATATAAAATCCGATTCTCTTACTGGTAAATAATCATACTTGTGATATACCCCATCAAAAATTCCTTTACCAAAAAATTCACCTGAACCCAAAGTTATTTTTGAGTGATATACCTGATAATAACCAGGCATTGATGGATCATTAGGATTTAAAAAAGCATCTATCCTTAATTGCTGATGAGGTTTTAAATATTTATAAATAAAAGGTAATGTTAAAATTGAACCTAAAGCACCTGCAAAAATTAATTTCAAATTTAATCCTGCTAAAAAAACCATACCTAAATATACTATTATAAATACAAGTGCATTTCCTAAATCTGGTTGTAGTAATAATAATATGATTATAGGTAATAAAATAATCAAAGAAATACTAAAATCTTTAAAAGAATTAATATTAGTATCTTCTTTTGATAAAAAACTTGCAAGCACAATAATAAAACAAATTTTTGTAATTTCTGATGTTTGAAGATTAATTACTCCTAAGTTTATCCAAGATCTTGAACCATTACTAACAATTCCTAAACTTGGAACATATACTAGTAGCAATAATATGATTGCAATAATGTATATATATATATCAAACTTTTTTAGTAACTTATAATCAAAAATTATTATTGCAAACATCACTAAAATACCTATAAAAAATGAAAAAGTTTGTACTTTTACAAATCTATTAATTTGATATAATTTCGAATCAGTTGCTGAAGATATCATGAATAAACTAAAAACAAATAAACACAATATAGATATTAAAATAGTATAATTTATATTTTTTAAATATTTTTTAATCATTTTTATCCTTTCAAAAATAAAATTTCCCTTATAGGGAAATCTTACCTAGTTCTATCTATTTTTTTAATTGGTATGTTAGCAATTAATGTAGATTGTTTTTCCCCATTTTCCGATGAATTAATCTTTATATCGAATTTTTCCTCATTTATATCTATATATTCTGATAAAGTATTTAAAATATCTTTTTTTATTTTTTGAACTAATTCTGGAGAACAATCAGATCTATCATGAACTAATACTAATTGTAGTCTTTCTTTTGCCACTGATTTACTGGATTTCTCTTTACCAAAGAAACTTTTGATAGCATCTATCATAGTACTCCTTCCTATTTACTTAACCTAAAAATCTTTAAGACTTTATCAACAAAATTGTCTGATGGATCTAAATCTAATCTTTCTACCTCTTTACCCATTAATCTTTTTGCTATATTTATAAAAGCTTTACCAGATAGTGAATCTTCGTGTTTTATAACAGGCTCACCTCTATTAGTACTAATAACTACTTTTTCATCATCAGGAACTGCACCAATTAAATCAATAGCCAATATATCAGTAATATCTTGAATTGAAAGCATATCACCAGATTTAACCATATTCATCTTTATCATATTTACAATTAAATAAATATTACTTATTCCATTAGACTCTAATAAACCAATAATTCTATCAGCATCTCTTACTGCTGATACTTCCGGTGTAGTTATTACTATAGCTCTGTCAGCTGCAGCTATTGCATTTTTAAAACCTTGTTCTATACCTGCAGGGCAATCGATTAAAATATAATCAAAATCATCTTTTAAAGTATCTATTAAATTTATCATATCTTCTTCATTAACAGAAGTTTTATCTTTAGTTTGAGCTGCAGGTAATAATGCTAAGCCATCAATCTTTCTATCTTTAATTAAAGCTTTTTGAACATCACAGTTACCTGTTGTTACATCTACAATATCAAAAACTATCCTATTTTCTAAACCTAAAACAACATCTAAATTCCTTAAACCAATATCAGAATCTATTACTACAACTCTATTACCTGCCTTGGCTAAAGCTGACCCAATATTAGCTGTTGAAGTCGTTTTACCTACACCACCTTTTCCAGATGTTATAACAATTACCTCACTCATCTTGTTCCTCCTTTAAATTGGCTCTATAACTATTCTACCATCATTTATATAAGCCTTTTCAGGACTTAATACTTCATTTTTTTTCATATCATCAGGAGCTCTTGAAATAATCTCATTAATTCTAAGTTGATTTGGTATTAATTTATTAGCTACAATATATGCACCGTCTTTACCATTAATACCAGCATGAGCAATTCCTCTTAATTTACCCATTACTATTATATTTCCATTAGATTTTAAAACAGCACCAGGATTTACATCTCCTAAGATGACAATATCTCCTTTTGAAACAATTTCTTCTCCTGATCTTAATGTTTTATCAATTGTTATTAATTGATTATCATTTTTTTTATTTTCTTGTTTATCTTCTATTCTTTCATTATATTCCATATTCTCTAAATTTAAAACCTTTATTTTAAATAAATTAGTTAAAATTTCTTCTAAAAGGTATTTTTCCTTATAAGTTAATTTTTTTCCTTTAATTCCAACTAAATTTGCATTTTTTAACAAATTATTTTTTTTATTAGATTTCTGATTTAATATCTTTTTAATTTGATCAAATTCAAGTTTTTTTGGAATATCTAATATTATTCCTTCTTTTACCCCTTTAAAATTTAATTTTTTTCCCAAAGATACCTCCTAATTTTCAAACGGCTCTAATTTAAAATAATCACCAATAATTTCCCGTGCAACTGGAGCAGCATAACTACCATGTCCTCCTTGAGGAATTAATACCACAACTGCTATTTCTGGATTATCATAAGGTGCAAAAGCTACATACCATGCATAATCAGAATATTTTTTTCTATATTGATTGATATCTTCATCTAAAATTTTTCTATCTGATAAATTTTTTATAGCCTGTCGCATAATATGTCCTTTATTTAAATATCCATTTTTTATCAAATTATTAATTTCATTTGATAATTCATTTAATTTTTCTTTTTCATCTGGATTTTCCTTTTCTAATTTATTTTTATGGTTTATTAAATTAGCTATTTTTTGATTTCTATCAATTATTATCCTTTGAGTCTCTTTATTAATATCATCTAATTTCAAATTAGAATTTATTTTTTTGTAATTTTCTTTTAGATACTTTACTTCATCTTTAGGAGGAATTTTCCCTTCTTTCTCAGCAGTTCCAGTTTTACCAGCAGTTTCAATAGGAAAATTCCTAAAAATATAACTTGCTGTACCTTGCGTTCCATTAGCTACTCGATACATACCTTTTTGTAAATGTCTGATATAATCAGGATTTAATTCATAATTAATTTCTTTTTTACTTTCTAATAATAAATTTAAATCTAAAATCTTACCTCCATTTGCAATTCCTGCAATATATCTAGCAATTTGAACTGGAGTATATTGATGATTACCTTGGCCAATAGCATAATTTAAAGTATCTCCTTCATACCATTGCATTAAATTAAAATAATCATATTTAATTATATCGGCTAATTTTGCTCTATTATTAAAATTTCCTATAATGTCAAGCTTTTCTAGCCTTGATATAATACTCCCTCTAGAGAGATTCTTATCAGACCATGAAATAATTTCATTAATTATAGCTTCACTTTTTTCATAATCTTCAGGCTTTAAATAATCTTCTATAATATTATTTAACTTTCTTTTTAAATAATATTTAACCATATCTTTTTTCTTTTCTGGATTAGGAACTCCAGCTACTACTTCAGAAAGTTCTATCCCGCTACTTTCATCTAATCCAAATTTTTTTGAAACTTCAATTAATTTTTCTGAATCCATTTCAAAATTTAACTCTTCATCTTTATAATAATCATATCCATTAGCTACATTGAAAAAATAATAATTACAAGATACTTCAATTGCTTTATATAAATTAGTCAATCCATGTTTAGCATGCCTAGTATTCCATAACCAACAACCATACACATTTTTCCCAACTTCTACATATCCATCAGAAACGAATTTTTCTTCAGGGTCCAATCCTAAAGATAATGCAGCATAACCTGTAACCATTTTATAAATAGAACCTGGTTGTATAACTGTTCTAGTTGCTAAATTATATAGCGGTCTTGGAGCTAATGGATTATTTTTGTTTTCAGGATTTAAACTTTGCCAATCTTTTTGTGAAATACCTGTAGCAAATAAATTTACATCATATGATGGACTACTAGCTAAAGATAAAACATCACCATTATTAACATCTACTACTACTGCAGCTGCTGATTTTGCTCCATCAAATTTTTCTCTATAATTATAATCACCCCATTTAGATTTAAATTTAGTTCCATTTGAAATACCTTCAATAGCATTTTTTAAATGAGATTCAACTTTTTTTTGCAAATCTACATCTATTGTTAAATTGATATTTTCACCTGATACAGATGTTTTATTTTGTATATTATCATAATTGTCATTTACATCTTTAACAAATTGACCTAAAGCATTTACCTCTATATATTTATATCCATTTTCTCCTGCTAATTTATCTTCATATTTTTTTTCAATACCACTTTTTCCTATTAAAGAATTTCTATCATAATTTTTTTCTTTAATATATTTTTTAATTTCACTTTCAGTAGTAATATGCCCCATATACCCTAATATATGAGCTGCAACTTCATTTTTAGGATAATTTCTAATAGGTTTAGGTTCAACACTAACACCTGGCAATTCTAAATTCAATTCATTAATCTTAAAAGCTGTATCTTTTGAAACAGATTGAGAAATCACAACTGGTTCATATTTCTTATATCCTTTTTTTAAAAGTGAATGTTTTAAAATCAATATCTGATAAGCTTCATAATCACTATAATTTTTATCTATGGCATAATAATTTTTATTTCTGATTTTTTCAAAAGCATTTCTTGCTTTAATATCTAAATCTAATCCGTAATAATCTAAAAATTCTTCCTTTTCAATATCTTGTTTATATTTCATTTCACTTATATTAATAGGTAAATTAATACCTTGCTTACTTAACATAAATATAGTATCATCTATATCTAATTTTTCTGAACCAAAATATTTTTTTCTATAATATTCAATTAATTCTTTAGGGGTTATAGATAAATCAAATCCATTTTCTTTTAACCATTTATTCTTTTGTATATCATATTCAAATTTAAATTTTTTATCTTTTGTATAAACAATAGGAAAATCTAGATAATCTTCCTCTAAATTATTCAATAGATCAAAAATTTTAATAGCCACCTTATTTATCTGATCTTCAGTTAAACCCTCGTTTAAAAAATTAATTGTAAAGCCAATTTCATTACCAGCTAATAAAACATTATTTCTATCACGTATTTCGCCTCTTTCAGCATATGTCGGTATTTTGATAATCCTATTATTTATTGACTTTTCTCTATATTTATCACCATTTATAATTGTTAAATCATATAATCTATACATATATACAACGGTAATTATTAAAAAAAATATAACAATAAATAATTCCCGTTTTTTTAACCTTTTAATCATATATTACCTCATAACTCTTTTTTTAAAAAAATATCGATGTATTATAATTTGTATTATACTATTAAATAATATTCCTAAAGAAACTATACTAAATAATTGTGAAACTGTTAAATTATATCCTAATAAATTTCCTAAAACAAAATATATCATATTATATATAATTGTTGATATAGTAATTAAAAAAAGTGGAGAAATAAAACTTCTTTTATTAAATACCGTTTCAAAATTACATACAAAAAATGTTACTAAAATATATGCTAATATATTACCTCCTATAAAAAGAGAAACAAAAATATCTTGAAGTAAACCCAAAATTATCGCTAATTTAAAAACTACTTTGAAATCATACTTAAAACTAAAATAAACAATCGTTATTAAAATAATATTCGGATGAAAATTACTAAATGTAAATAAATCAAGTAAAGTTGTTTTTATAATAAAAATACAAATTGCCCAAAATAATATATATTTATTTTTCATCTAGCCACTCACTTTTCTTACGATCAATTGTATAAATCATAACCTTATCTAAATTTTCAAAATCAATAATAGGTTTTATTTTTAATTCTAACAAAAAACCATCATTCTTTGTAATTTCTACTACTTTACCAATTGTTATACCTTTTGGATATATTCCCAATCCAGAAGTAATAATTTCATCTCCTTTTTCAACATTTGGATTTGATTTATAAACTTTTGCATTTAATACTCCATTTTGACTTGTTTCTATTACTCCTTGATATTTATCATCTAAATTATCAGTTAAATTTTCAAAAGAAATTTTACTTTTAGAATCTACTATTGTAATTACTTTAGAATATTCATCACCTAACTCATAAATTTTTCCTATCAAACCATTTTCAGAAATTACAACACTATATTTTTTTATACCTTGATTTTTTCCTGCGTTTATTAAAAAAGTTTTAAACCAATTACCATTATTCTTTGCAATAATATTTGAAGTTAAAATTTCATTAGATTTCCTATTATCAATATAATTTAAACTTTCTTTTAATTTGTCTAAACGTTTTAATTCGTATTCACTTAATTTTGCATCTTTTAATTTATTTTTGAGTCGTTTATTTTCTTTTTTTAATTGTTCATTTTCTGTTTTATAAACAAATATATTTGAAAAACTTTCTACTTTTGAAGATATATTATTACTAAAAGCTAAAATATTTTTTTGGATTGGAATAAATACTTTAGCAGTTATATTTTCAACTATAGTCGTTGATGTTCTTCCTCCATTAGAAAATCCGATAGATATTATTAATAAAATAAAACAAAAAATAATCAAAAAGTTTCTAAATCTAGTATTCATATTTCTACCTTAAGTTTTTTGTACTAATAAAAACATCTTCTAATTTTTTATATTCTTCAATTGCTTTTTCTGTACCCATAACAACACAATCAAGAGGTTTTTCACTTAGAAATACAGGCATACCTGTTTCTTCAATTATAAGCTTATTAAGTCCTTTTAACAAACCCCCACCGCCAGCAAGCATTATACCTTTTTGCATAATATCAGAAGCTAGTTCAGGAGGAGTTTTTTCTAATGTATATTTTATCCCATCAATAATATCATTTACTGGAGAAGAAATAGCTTCTCTTATTTCTTTAGAATTTATTTTTAGTGTTTTAGGAAGTCCAGTAATTAAATTTCTACCAGTAACTTCCATTTCTTGACTACCTAATTGATAAGCAGATCCGATTTTAATTTTGATTTTTTCACTAGTACGACTCCCTATAGCTAAAGAATACTCTTTTTTAATATAATGTTCAATAGCTTTATCAAAATCATCTCCACCTACTCTAATAGATCTACTTGTTACAATTCCACCTAAAGAAATTACAGCTATTTCACTTGTTCCTCCACCTATATCTACAACCATATTTCCTGATGGTTTAGATACATCTAGGCCAGCTCCAATTGCTGCGGCCATTGGCTCTTCTAATAAAAGTGCCTTTCCTGCACCTGCTTTAAGTGCTGCCTTAATAACTGCTCTTTTTTCTACTTCAGTTACTTCAGATGGAACACCTACAACAACTTTTGGTTTAAATATAAATCTATTTTTCTTTAATGCTTTTTTTATAAAATAACTTAACATTTGATGTGTTACATTAAAATCAGCAATAACTCCTTCTTTCAAAGGTCTTATAGCTTTTATGTTACCTGGGGTTTTTCCTATCATATCTTTCGCTTTATTTCCTACAGCTAAAACTTCATTTTCATCTCCAGTTTTCACTGCAATAACAGAAGGTTCTGAAATAATAACTCCTTCACCTTCAACAGCAACTAATGTATTTGCAGTACCTAAATCTATTCCTATATTTTTTGTAAACATTCCCATATTACTTACCATCCTTTATATCAAATTGTTTTCTTTAAAACTAAAATATTCATTATTACCAAGTATAATATGATCTATTACATCAATTCCAATTAAATCTCCAACTCTAACCAATCGATTTGTAATATTTTTATCGTTATTACTAGGTTTAGGATCACCACTAGGGTGATTATGAATAAAAATAATTGATGAAGCTGACTTTTTTATAGCTAGTTTATATACCTCTCTCGGATGTACTATTGATGTATTTAAATTACCAATAGAAATAATTTCCTTACTAATAATTTCATTTTTAGTATTTAATAAAACAGTTATAAAATTTTCTCTTTTTTCAAAACGCAATTCATCCATAAATATATTTATAATATCATTTGGTGATGTGATTTTTACCTTTTTTTCAAGAGCAAACGACGAAATTCTCTTATTTAGCTCAATAGATGCTAATAAAACACAAGCTTTAGCATTTCCAATGCCATTAATACTTAAAAGTTCTTCATGAGTCACTTCATGTATTTTAGTTAAACCGTCAATTTCTTTTATTACTTCATTACCTAAATCAATAGCAGATTTTTCTTTGCTTCCAGTTCGAATTAATATTGCTAAAAGTTCAGCATTAGATAAAGATGACGGACCATGATTGATCATTTTTTCTCTAGGTCTTTCCTGAGTTGGCATTTCCTTAATTGTAAACTCATTAAAAGACATTTTTCCTCCTATATCATACTAATTTTAAAATATTTTTTTAATTGCTTATTAATTTTATTAATAGGCAATCCAACAATATTATAATAATCACCATTTATATTTTCAACTAATAAAGCACCGTGTTCTTGAATCCCATAGCCACCAGCTTTATCTAAAACATTATATTTTGAAATATATTTTTTTAATTCAAAAATATCATTATTATTAAAAAAAACTTTAGTTTTTTGGTATTCTATTATTTTTTTATTTTCACTATAATTTATTAAACAATAGCCTGTATATACATAATGATATGTATTATTTAACTTTTTTAAAACTTTTAACGCTTTAGATTCATTATTAGGTTTTCCCAAAATTTCATCGTCTTTTGTTACTACAATAGTATCTGCTGCAATAACTAAAGAATCTTTATTTTTTTTAGCTACATCTATTCCTTTTTGAAAAGCAATTGACATAACATTTTCTTTAGGAGTTAATCGTTTAGATATCTTTTCTTTAATATTACTCCCTTTTACTTTAAAATTCAAATTTAATTTTTTTAAAATACTCTTACGTCTTTTAGATTTTGATGCTAAAATTATTTCCATAAATACCTCTATAACTTTCTATATAAAAATATAGCTAATATAATTCCTATTAAACCTGCAAAATTTAAACGCATTTGAAAACTGAAATTCATTTCTAAGAGTGATAAATCTAGATTGAAACTATTTATACCTATAGACTTTGAATAGTTTAATAAAGGCATGTAATCGCCTAATATATCTCCTATCAAACCACCTAATATTAAACCAATCAACAAAAAAATCAATAACATAATTTTATTATTTTTCATTATTCACCTCATTTACAATATCATTATTAATTTTATCATTTTTTTGTTTTATTTTAAAGAATATAATATAAAAATAATATTTTTTTAATAAAAATAACGCTAGCTTAAAAAAGCTAACGTTACTTAGGGTTGTTATTTTTTTAAAAAAGTTTTAAATATAATCGTTATTTTCTAAAATCTCTTTTGCTTTATCAATATTTTTCTCATTTACATTTATTATTGGACCTGTACAGCCCATACCTGTTTCA
>JBNJDJ010000013.1:0-41695 GCA_051744845.1 Bacillota bacterium | reverse complement strand
AGGAGTAAACTTTAATTTTAAATCTTCAAAATCTAAATATATTAAAGAACGTCTACCTCTAATAGAATCTGCTGGAATATTAATTATTCTTTTTGTTTTCTCATCAAATTCATCCTTGTTTATAACAACTAATGAGTCTAGATCATTTGCTAGATTTATTTGAGTTTCATTTTGACTTTTCGTTACCTCATAGTCTTGGCCTTCAGGTACTTCTAATCCTCCATCTTCATCAGGTGGCCCTATTTCTTCTACATCTTCCAATTCATCTTCATCTAGACTAACTATATTAGACCAATTTGAAACTCCATATTTATTAACTGCTTTTAAAACTAAGTAAAGTTCTTCATCAGAATCCATTGACTCTATACCTTCTAAATTAGTTATTTTATAAGGTTCTATTTCAGTAGTATCAATATATTTAAAATCTCTATAATCATCTCTTTTTAACCTATATTTTGAATCATCACTTATAGTAAAATATATTTCAAAGTAATCTGCATTGTCTGACTGATAATCAAATAATTTTATATATCTATCATCTATTAATTCAACATCTAATTCCACTGGATCAGAAGGAATAGGTTCTTTATAAGTTATTTGAGTATCATCATTAGAAATACCAGTATCTGGATTAATAACTACTATTGAAAAATCTTCTTCTTCTCTAATCTCAGGAGTAGTTACTTTTAACGTTTCACTATCTATCCACTCAACTGATTGAGCTTGTGTTGAATTTTCAACTATATAAGTAGTATCATCTCTGAAAAGTCCTGTAGGACCTTGTTGATTATCATCAGTCTTTGGTTTCCAATTTCCTCCGAAATAAACATTTGCCCCTTCTTGAAAACCTTCACCTCTAACTGTTATAACATCTCCACCTTCTATAGACACTCTAGAAATTTCATTATCATTATTTTCATCATATACATCTCCATCGACTTTAGGATAAGAAATTATTTCTATTCCATCTTCTAAAATAGCTACTCCATAATCTTCATTAATTACCTGTACATCTTTTGTACCTAAGTTTAAGTCTTTAGGAGTAGTAAATTCTATAAACTTATTATCTTCATCTATTTCATCTACTGGATCTATAGGAACTCCGCCTGCTGAACCAATTATAATATAAGCACCAGTTCTAAAATCACTACCTTCAATTCTTATTGTATTACCACCATATACACTTGTTTTTTCAGGTATTATTTGATTTATTTGTGGTCCACTTAATGGTTTTTGATATTTTAAATAAAATGGCACTTTATCATCTTCATCTAAATCTCCATCATCATCAATATCTTTATCTTGTCCATCATCTTCTACTGGTATCAATAAATTTTCTTTTAAACTAGAATTTGCTAATCCAGAGTCTTCATTAGTTACTATAATAGCATATTCTTTTCCAATATCGGCCTCTTCTCCTTGTGGAATTCTAGCTACTATATAATCATATGAATCACCATCAATATCTTTAGAACCAAACTCTTTTATAGTAGCATCTTTGCCGTTAATTGTAACTGTTGCACCATCTCTAAAATCCTTACCTACTATTTCGATTGAATTTTGTGCATTTATAGTACCATATATCAACCTTCTAATTACTTCACCAGTTTCATCTATAAGTTCATTTCTATTAATTCGTAAAATCTTTGGATCACTTGCTGGATTAGTATATTCAAAATTATTTGTTGCAGTTCCTCCATCAGGATTTATATAACTAACTTCAACATCCCCTATAGTATAATAAGAAGGTGTTTTTACTACAACATTTGTTGCATTATTATAATCAACTTCAGGAGCATATCCTCTTTCAACAAATAATCTTCTATTTTTTATAAATACTCTTATCATTTCATATCGAGTATTAGTATAACTTGAACCATCATTTTCTTCATAATTAAATGGTACATAAAATTTATCATCACTATTTTTTAACATTTCTGCAGCAATATATACTTCTTTATCATCATAATTTTCAAAAGTTCTTTTATAAATTTTTCCATTTTCTTCTATAGTTAAATCTAGTTCATCATCAGTACCATTATAACCAACAGTTAAACCGCCATCAAGTGCCACAGTAGCCCTAGCTCCATTAATTTGACCTGAATTATTTTCTCCCATTTCAGTATCTAAATTACTAATATTTGCAAATCTAACTAATCCACCAATAATATCTTGGTCAATTTTTTGATAATCACTAGCATCATCATCTATATATCCATTAATTATAGAAGTTTGTAAACCTTGACCATATATATCTTTAGTTTCTTGACCTTGTCTTCTACCAATATCTGGAACAATTGAACTAATAGAAGGAGTTGACTCTACATATTCATAATCTGTAATATTTGAAACACCATAATCATTATTTATTAAATATAAATCAACACTTCCTGCATCATGAGGCGGTGTTATTACTTTCAAATAACCTTCAGCAAAGTCTACAATTCTTCCTTCTCTACCGCCAAAATATACTTTAGGTAATATAGGTGATTCAAAAAAACTATCATGTAAATCTTTTAAACTTTGATCTTCAAATTCTATTTCAGATATTGCTTCAGAATCATCTTTTAATAAATCATCTCTTTTACCATTTGTATATAAATCGTATAAAATATCTTCCGGTGGATTATAACCTGCATTTCCATCAACTTCTTTGTATGGCTCTGCAAATTTAAATCTTTGACCAATTATCTCTACAGTGTCTCCGCCTATTGAGGAACCTTGATCTAAAATAACTTGTTCGATCAAAGGTGCTTCAGAAGGCGGAATTACATAAGTAAAACCTTGTTCAATAGCATCATTACCACCGTCATTATTTAACACTACAACAGAAACTGGTAATTCTGAAATATCATAATCTTGACTTAAATTTTTAGAATAAGGCGGAACAGTCACTTTGAGTTCAGTACCATCTACATCTAAAAGTTCTACATTTTCAGATTCAACTCCATCTATAATTACTTTACTATCAGGCTGAAATCCACTACCTTTAATAATTAAATCATATCCACCTTCTACTGAACCTTTATTAGGATTTATAGAAGAAATAATAGGATCGGTTTGAACTTGTTCAATATAATAAAAACCATTTTCATCTTCAAATCCTGCTGATTTAGTATCAGGATTTTCTACAAATATATCTTTATATCCACGACCAGTAGTTAAAAATGGAACTCTAAATGATATCTTATTTTTATCATTTACTTTTACACGATTACCTATAATAACTTCTTTATCATCTGAAACTTTTTCAGTAGTATAAGGAGTTTTAAAATTAAATCTATTTAATTCATCACCATTTTCATCATTTAATATTATTTTATCTTTTTGAATTTCTAATAAATTATTAGTATTGTCATCATCAGTAGCAACAAAATTTTCATTTGCAGCGTCATAAGTTATTTCATATCTTTCATCTTTACCATTAGTTAAAATTATATTACCTTCTAAATCTTTATTTAAAATATAAAAGTCATTCCCGACATTACTATCTTCTTTTAAGATTACACTTTGAGCATAATCTGCCAGTTCTGCATAGTATTTAGAAGATTCATTTATATCTCTTCTTAGTATTTTATTGTTCATTTCAATAGTATAAGTAGATCCATCTATTTCTATTGAAGTCTGATTAATAGTTACACTAAGTTCATTTGATGATTCATCAACAGCAATTATATTACCATTTTTTACTTGAAAAGTATAAATACTTTCATTATCTACTAAAACTGGTAAATTATCTTTCCCTTTAGTTAATGTAACCTTACCATCGGATGAATTTGTAACAAAAGTATTATCTTTAAATCTAGAATATACTGCTTTTCCATCTACATTTTTTATTAAATCTTCTTCATTTGGAACTTGAGTATAATCCTTAAAATTAATATTACCATTTTCTATATTATAATCATTTACATCTTTCCCATCTAAAAATACTCTAGTTCCAATTAATCTATATGCATTCGATCCAGTAGTATCACCTACTGTAGGATCTCTTTTTAAATAATTATTACCTGTAATTGTAACTAATGTATCTAAAGGGCCCTCTTTAGGTGAAAAATCTTCTAACGTTGGATCTTTATCAAAAGTATTTATATATTCAAAATCCCAAACATCTATACCACCTGAAGGATTAATAACTTGTAATTGAGTTTGACAAACTCTATTAGGTGGAGCTTCAAAATCTAAAATGATTTTTTCACCTGTTGAATCGATTTCTCTATTTACTCCTTCAATTTCTTCGCCATCAAGGATTACTTTAACATCTTCTTGAAAGTTAGTACCTTCAATAGTAACATTTATTCCACCTTCAACAGTTGAAATTGTAGGATCTACACTTTCAATAATAGGATTATCATCTGTTTGAACAAATTCAACAGCATTAAATAACATATCATTTCCACCAAAAGAACTACTACCATAAGTTAAATTAGTAACTTGTAAATGCGAAGTTTCTAAATCACGAAGTTTAGCTTCATTAGGTATCTTAAGTAGTATTTTATTACCTATTTTATTCCCATCCGTACCATTAACAACATTATTTTCATCATCTAAAACTGTCATTTCTACTATATTTGATACTACTTCTTCAGCACCATTTGATTTTTTATAAACTATTTCTGATTCTCCATCTCCATTTCTACCTTGTGGAAAAAAACCTAATTGAAAATCAGTTACCTGGGAGCTTCCTTGATCTTTTTTAAACAGTATAGTAGGATATCTTGTCTTAGTAACTCCATCTTCTACAACTTCTTCAACTAAGAAATTTTTGCCTTTTATAGAATATAAAATATCTTGTGTAAATTTATATTCATCACCTGAAGGAGTCATTTGTAATTTCTCAGGTAAAACTGACTCTATCTCAGGATCTAAACTTGAAGGAATATATTCAAATTCATCTTCCTTAGTTATTTCTTGACTAAAAGTATATGTATCGCCAGTACTAGTTATTTCAACTTTTGTATCAATACTTAATATTACATCTTTAAAAGGGTCAACATCAGCATCATTAGTCCCTGAAGTTCTAATCCCTAAAATATCTCCATTTTCACCTTCTGTAAATCTAAACTCATTATCACTATCTTTCCTAAATACCGCTTTATCTCCTATAAATATTTTAATCTCTCTTGTAATATCTGCATCTTTACCATCATATTTTCCTTCATATTTTATTTTTAAATCTGTTATATCGCTATCATCTTCTAATTGAGTATTATCATCCGAAGGATCTGATTTAACATCATAGTCTGGTTCACTTACATCTTTTAAATTTGGCAATCTTAAAGTTAATATATTTTTACCAGTTATTTCTGTATTAGAGCCAACATCTGGTCCACTTGCAGGATCTATATCATCAATAGTTGGACGAAAACTAGAACCTATTAGTGTGAAAATAGCTTCTTCTCCGTTATCATTTTCTACAAATTTTTCAGCTACAATGCCACTACTAGTCCCTCCAATTGTATTAATTTCTACTACTTTAACATAATATTCTCCAGTAGATAATGTATCATTTTCAGGTACTTTGACACTTAATCTATCTTTTCCATTGTCATCTACATCTATCTCTAAAGATTGTATCTCACCTTTTTCATAAGTTTCATAATTAAAATCGCTTGTCTCTTCTAAAAAGTATACTTCATATGTTTTATCTTCTTCAAACTCATCACCATTTATATTTATAACATCACCTTTACCACCTGTATTTGGATACATAGTTAACTCCATAGGTAAATCAGCTATAAGTCTATAAAGGCCTTGATATTCATTTGTTATTTCTATTTCCAAATCATCAGTTTCATCTCCAGGTGTTGAACCACCTAAATTAGCATCTTTTGTAATAAGTACATTTTTAAGTCCTCTTTCAATATTTGTATTAAACTCTGAAAATACAATTCTATCATCCGATACACTTTCTGTACTTAATTCATCAAAAGTTATACTATCAGGTGAAATTTCTGCTTCAATTGCTCCTGAAGTTGTTGTTTGAGTTAAGTTTTCACCGTCAATTTTTAATTGATCCGGATCAACATCTTCATCCTGAGGTTCAATATTAATACTCTCCTTATCAATATTTGTAATACTAGCCATATTTGATAAATCAATTTCAACTGACTCCCCAAATAAACTTATCTCATTACGAAAATTATTAGTCTCTGAAGCATTTAAACGCAATTTTATATAAGTTTCAGAATCTGTAACTATATTGCCTACATCAGTGCCTACTTGGGAAAAACCTTCGCCTGTAATATCTAATAATATACCATCTGTAGATAAGCCTTGACCTTGAATTTCAATTCTAGAACCTTTTAACGAAGTACCATCATGCTCTTTTATATATCTAATTCTATTTATTTTAGTATCTTCATCTATATCTAAACCAAAAGTCATACTAAGTAAACTTAATATAAAAATGATTGTTATAATACTAATGATTTTTTTCATAATTCCACCTCAATAGTTTTATCGACAAATAAACTTAAAATATTATTGTTAATTCTAAAATATTTTGACTTTCAATTTTTATTACACCACTTTGTTTTTCATTTACAATTTTACCAGTATTAATATCTATATATAAAGTATCGTTTATATAACTTAAATTAGTATAATCATATAATTCATTAATTACTTCAACACTTTTATCTATTGTCTTAAAAGGTAATTTATTATTACTATTTAAAACTTCAAAAATTTGATAATGATCATTTTTAAGGTTTCTCTTTTCGCCTAATTCACCATAACCTTTAGAATAAATTACTAAATTATTTTCTCTATTTAAATAAATATCTAAATTAGTTTTATCATATTTGTATTTTTTAAAACCTAATATATCTTTTTGTGGTAATCCAGATTCAATTTTTTTCTTTAAATCATAACTTCTTAATAAATTGTTTGTAGCAGTTAAACCTTGTTGAAATGTTACAGTTCCTTTAGGTAAAAATTTATTATTTCCAACACCATTTAATAAATTGTATTTTCTACAAAATCCAATAGATTCAGCTGCCCAACTAGAAAATTTTAAATTATCTGCATATTTATTAGTATTTTCAACTTGATTTGTATTTACATTTAAAATTTTAACAAAGTTTCTTATAATTACAGCCATTTGTTCCCTAGTTATATTGTCTAAAGGTGAAAATTTATTATTTCCTGTACCATTGATCAATCCTAATTTATAACCTAGCTCGATGTATTTATTTTGAGTATCATTAAAATAATATAAATTATCGAAATTATTTAATGATTTATTATTAAGATCTAAATATATTTTAACTAAAATTTCTGTAAATTCTTCTCGAGTAATGTTTTCATTAAACTTATTTGAATTTAATTTATAGTCATCTAAAACACCTTCGTATTTTAAAGAAAAATAACCTTTTGAAGCCCAGGGAGCTAAGCTTGCAAAAGAAAAACTTGTAAATAATACCAAAACCAAAACTAGTAAAATGATCTTTTTAAACATAATAACTCTCCTTTTATAATAAATATATCATATTTTTTAATCAAAATAATTTCATTTATATTAAAGAAATATTTCATATAACTTAATATGATTTTATCATATTGAATTAAGATTAAAAATATATTAAATAAAAAATTGCCCTTCGGGCATTTAGATTAACCTAAATTTTTGCATTTATCCCAAGTGTATAATTTACCATTGAAACTTTTATACTTTATTGGTATCATTATTCCATCACAATTTTCACATCTGAATTGTGGTGGATATCTTTTATTTCCTTCATCTTGATAATCTAATTCATGAACTATCTCTGCTGGTATTGACTCTTCTATTTTACATTTTTTACATCTGAATTTTACTTTTTCTTCCATAATCATCTCCTTCAATCATAATATATATTTAAACCTTTTTTATAAATATAATTTGTTATTTTTACTTTCTCTTTTAATTCCATTATCTCTTTTTTAGCTTCTTCTAACATTTTATTTTCAAAATATTCTAATACACTTCCATAGTTTTTATAATAAATGTCTGTTAATTCCATCTCTTTTCCACAATTATTGCACTTTACTGGATCATATCCATATGTTTTCATTATTCGTATACGCCAATTATCTACTTTTCTCTTTATTCTATCATAACCATCTCTAAAGAATTTTATTAATTTTTTTCTCTTATTTCTACTTGTATATATTCCATAATATCTTATCATTTTGAATTGTTTTTGTGCTATATGAATTATTACTTTCTTTATAAATTCAAATACAGGTAATTTCTCTTCTATATATTTCTTTGTTTTATGATCTGTATAATTTATTGTTACATATTCACCATCATAATCTACTATTCTTTTTTCACTTATTGCTGGTCTTCCTACATATCTACCTATATATTGTGTTGCTTCTTTTTTATTTTTTACATCTCTATTAGCGTTTACATAAAATCCTTTACTATGATTATTATATAAATAATTAACTAAATTTTTTATCTTCATATTTCCTTTAAATCTTTTCTTTATCATATCTAATACTAGCTTTTGCCAAGATTTTCTAAGCATTTTATATGACATATAATTTATATGTTTAAATCCTTTTGTTTTTCCTATACCACCTTTTGTTACTATTGCATGTACATGGGGATTCCACTTTATATCTCTACCAAATGTATGAATTACTGCTATTATACCTGGAGTATAATCTTGGCTTTTACTTCTCTTTTTAAAACCATATCTTAAAACTTTATTTACTAATCTAGGTAATTCTCCTAATAATGTTCTATCTTTTCTAAATAATATCCTTAAGCTTGCTGGTATGGTAAATGTCATATGCCAGTGTTTTACTGGTAACATCTTTGAACTCATTTTCTTTGATCTTTCATCAACATACTTTTTACCACAACTACTACATAATCTAGATTTACAAGTAAATCCTACTTTCTTTGTTTCTCCACAATTAAAGCAGGTGTATTCTAAAAATCCATTTTCAAATTTAGAACATTCTATTACTTTTTTTACTTCTTTATGACATATTTCTCTTATATTTTCATAACCAATCTCTTTTACAAATGCATCCCAATTGTCTTCAAATATATTTTGAATTAAATTCATAAACTTTAACTCCTTTTTCCATATATATTTTATCATTTTTTTCAATTGAATGCACTTTCCTAAACAATAAAAAAATCTTGGCTTTTACACCAAGATTGATTTTAAGTAAATATTTTAGGGTCTTTAGACCATTTTTCTAAAATTTTTCTTTGATCTTTAGTTATATAATCATTTTCACTAGCTACCTTTAATAAAAATGGATAATCTAATAAAGTTTCATATGAAGAATTTTTATCTTTGAAGTTATTTTTCATTAAATCGAAATCATAATTAAAAATTCCAAAAACTTTTTTAACTTCTAATCCTGCTTCGCGCAAAGCATCTACAGCTTCTAGAGAACTTTTTCCTGTAGAAATAAGATCTTCAATTAAAACTGTAGTTTGACCTTTTTTAAATTTGCCTTCTATTTGATTACCTGTACCGTGTTTTTTCTTTTTACTTCTAATATAAACCATAGGTTTATTTAACTTTTGAGCTATCCAAGCTCCATGTGGAATTCCTGCAGTAGCTGTAGCTGCAATAATATCTACATCTGGATATTGTTTTTTAATTTTTTTTGAAAGTTCACTTGCTATTAAATCTCTAATTTCTGGATATGAAATTGTTAGTCTATTATCACAATAAATAGGTGACTTAATTCCTGATACCCAAGTGAATAAATTATCTTTACCTCTAAGCTTTAAAGCTTCAATTTCTAATAACTTTTTAGCTAATTTTGTTTTCATTATTACTCCTTTTTTTCTTATAAAAAAAACAGAGTTATCCCTGCTCTGCTTTTTTACATCCTTTATGCATCACTGTACATATTAAAGGGATAATTTTATTCTTTTATTAACATATCATTATTTTATTTTTTAGTCAATTATTTTTTTAAAGCTTCCCAACTGTATCTATTAGAAGGTGACCATAAAATATATTCATCTACTCCTAAATCTTTTAAAGCATCAATTTGAGCTCTTACTTCTTTAGGACCATAATTAATATATCCATCTACCCAACGGGCAGTAAAATCTTGAATCCAGGGTCTTAAAGTAGCAGGATTCTTAACATTTTTATTTTTATCAATTGCATCTTGAGTTGAGCGATAAACAGTTTTATATGGTTTAGCATCTGGTACTTTAAGCCCAAAATTATAAGGTCCATAATGACTTGGATAAATCATTGGACAAGAATAATCAACTACTGAAACTAAGCCTTCCCAGTGTTGTCCTATTCCTCCATCTCCTATAGAAGAAGCTGTCCATCCAAAAATATCTGCTGCTACATAGACTTCTTTTTTTGAAATTTCTTTATATGCTTTTTGCAAAAATTTTTGAATTGCTGCAGTTCTAGATTCATCCTTTTTATTTTTTAAATCCAATCTACTTCTTTTTGAACTTGATAAAGCTGGAAATCTAACATAATCAAATTGAATTTCATTAAAACCATAATCTGCAGCTTCTAAAGCTAATTCTATATTGTAATCCCAAAGTTCTCTATCAAAAGCCGATGCCCAGTATACCCCGTCTTTATATACAGTATTAGTACCTTTATATGTTATTGCCTTTTTAGGATTACTTATTGCATATTTAGGAGATTTAAAAGTTACAATTCTAGCAATTGTATAAATGTTATTTTCTTTTAATTTTTCCATAGTCTTTTTAAAATCCTTTAAACTATATTTAGGATTATCTAAATACTTTTTAGCAACTTCAGATTTATACAAAAAATCTTCTGAATCATTTTTTACATCTATAACGAATGTATTTATTTCAGTTTTTTTAGCCATTTCAATTAATTGATCAATTTTTTGATCACTAATAGCCGTATTAATTGTTAAATAAATTCCCTTCGCTTTTACTCTCGGATTACTCTCATAATTTTTAGTAGGCATTTGAAAATTATAATCTACGCCTTTATATTTTTTAACAATAAAATCAGATAAATTCTTATTAATATTTTCTTTTAGGATATATCCATTTTTCTCTGAGAAAAACTTATCTCTAACATAGTAAAATTTTTCGCTTTCTGAAATTAAATAAAGAGAATCTCTTTTATTTTTTATAAAAGATTTATTTTCTTTCTTCTTATCTTTAAAAATTGCTGTTTTATCTTTTTTAACATAAATTGTATTTTCTTTTATTTTATTTTCAAGTTTTTGATTAAACTCATATGACTTTTTATATAAGTTCATATGATTAACCAGTTCTATCTCTTTTGACATATCAATATAAACTATTTCTTCTTTTTTAGTTTCTTTACTTTCTTGTTCATTAGCACTTGCGTTACTACAACTAGACATTAAAAATATAGCAATTATAATAATTGCTATATGAAACCTCTTTAAATCCATACCTCACCTCAATTAATATTTAAAATATCCTGTAACAAAAATATTTTCAGGAAAATTATATTTTTCTTTATCTTCTATATTTTCAATTGGTTCCCAACTAGATCTAATACCATTATTTGTTAAAGCTTCTTTTAAATAAAATTTAATAATACCTGTTTCTATTTTTGCAATTTTTTCATGATTAATTACCATAACAAATATTTTTCCATCGTCTACTAAAACTCTCCATAATTGTTGATAAGTAATAGTAGGAGCAAAATGTAATTCTTGGAAAACTCTTAAAAGACCAGACTGTTTTAAAACCTTATCTCTTATTTTTTTACCAAATTTTTTATAAAAAACAAATTCTCTAATATTTAACTGATATATTAAACTACTTTCATTTTTTTTCTTTAATGAATCCGAATATCCCATATCAGTTAATTTTTTTAAACTATATCTATATTTATTTTTAATTAATTTAGCTAATGAACTCTCTTTTTGTCCATAACCTATTGCAATTAATGTTATTAGATATCCTTCTTTTTCAAATTCAAAAGAATCATATATCTTTTTATCATGTCCTTTAAATCTTAACCAAGAAGCATCAATATCATTTTTTATTAGCCGAGAAATAATCCATTCTCCAACATATCCAGTATTTTCATATCCTTTCTTTTCATCATTAGTTGTAAAAACTAAATATGCTGATGGATTAAATAATTCATCAATATTTGCATTTTTAAGTTGTTTTTTTACAAAGTCTACATTTTCGTATAAATGTATATCTAGATCGAAATCAAATGATTCACTTGCATTATAAATTAATTCTTTAACTTTTACTCTATCTTCATCTTTTAAATCTGTTTTTTGAAAATTCTTTACATATCCTCTTTCTTTTATTAAATCAATATATCCCATAATTCCCCTTTCTTAAATATTTAATTATAAAAAAGTATTTATACAAATTAAATTTTAAAATATTAGTTAACATATTTATATTATACCAAATTTTTATTAATTTAAAACTTAAATTCAAAGATCATTTTAAAAACTTATGCCCAAAATATTTAATACCAATTGCACCTAATGGAGCAGTCAGTAAAATCGAAAGTACTGCTAAGGCTAAAATTAATTCTCCAGAAGCAACTCCGAAAGCCAAAGGGACAGCTCCTATAGCAGCCTGCACAGTAGCTTTTGGAGTATAAGCCACTATACAAAATATTCTTTCCTTATATGAAAGATTTGAGCCTAATAGTGATATATATACACCTATAGATCTAAAAATTAAACCTATTATAATAATTAAAACTCCTAAAAAACCTGCATTTAAAGCTACATTTATATTTACTTGTGCTCCTACTAAAACAAATAGTAAAAGTTCTGCAAAAACCCATAACTTATTAAATTTTTTAGCTAATCTTTTTCCTAAATTTCCATATTTTTCCATAATAGTAAATCCTATTGTCATAACAGATATTAATGATGCAAAAGTTATAATTGTATTTAAATTTTTTTCTAATACATTTAATAAAATTGCTACAGCTAATAATAACAAAACTTTCTTCGTATCTCGCATATGTAACTTTTGAAATAACTTTATTAAAATTAGTCCAGTTATTACTCCTATTAAAATACCTAATATTACAGAAATTGGTATATTTAATAGTTTAAGACTTATATTTATATTTTTCCCTCCGTAAAAGCCTAAAAATGTAGAAAAAATAGTTATTGCAAAAACATCATCTATAGATGCAGCTGCTAAAATAAGTGTAGGTATACCTTTTTCTTTACCTTTTTGATTCTCAATTAAATTAAGCATAGAAGGTACTACTACTGCCGGAGATACTGCCGCTATAATAAAAGCTAACATACCTGCTTCAATAAATGGTAATTCAAAAATATATATAGCTGTTAAACAAATAGCACTTCCTTCTAAAATACCTGGTAAAAAACTAAGTTTTACAGCAGATCCGCCTATTTTTATCAGCGTATCTTTTTTTAATCCTAATCCAGCTCTAATTAATATTATAATCAAAGCAATTGTACGTAGATCTGCAGAAATATTTAATACATTTTCAGAAATTAAATTTAATCCATATGGACCAATTAATATTCCTAAAAACAACATACCTAAAAGTCCTGGTAGACTTAATCTATCAAAGGCCTTATTAAAGACTAACCCACCAATAATTATTATTGCTAATGATAACGCCATATTTTTTCCTTTCTTTTACATAATATAATTATAAAATTAATTTTAACATATAATATTACAGATTGTCCAATGACATATATATTTAACAAATTAAAATAGCCAATTTTTTTCTTAAAAATCACTTTTAAGAAATCATTGACTATTTAATAATAATTTATTTACTAATTATTTTTTAGATTTTGGAAGTCTAGAATATATAGTACTAACTAAATCATTAACTGGTAAAGTTTGAATATAAACTGTTCCTGGACCAGTTAAAGTTGTTAAAAATATTCCTTCTCCACTAAAAAATGCTTTCTTAATACTTCCAACATATTCTATACTATAATCAACTGTTTTTTCAAATCCAACTAAACAGCCTGTATCTACTCTTAATTTCTCACCATGAGCTAACTCTTTTTTCATTACATGTCCACCTGCATGTATAAATATAAGTCCCTTTGGAGCTGATAGCTTTTGTAAAATAAATCCTTCTCCTCCAAAAAATCCTGATCTCATTTTTTTAGTAAGTTCTATACTTATATCTATTCCATCTGCTGAACAAAGATATGCATCTCTTTGACATATGAATGTCCCTCCTATATCACTTAGCTCAATAGGAACTATTTTTCCTGGATAAGGTGAAGCAAAAGTTACCTTTTGTCTTTTATTAGACTCATTTACGTAAGTAGATTTAAAAAAACTTTCTCCACTTACCATTCTTTTAAGTCCACCCATTATTCCACCTTGCATTTCACTTTCCATTCTTATACCTTCATCCATTGCAATCATTGCACCAGCTTCAGAATTTACTTTTTCTCTTGGGTCTAAAATGATTTCTACTGCCTGTAGGTCATCCCCTAAAATATTATACTCAATTATATCTACCATAAATACTCCTCCTAATCAAATAATTTATTTAACTTTTATTTCATTAACCTCAAATTCCATTTCAGAATCTCCAGAATCATCAGAAGTACTAAGTTTAATCAACAGTTGATATTTTCCAAAATCAGCAATATCTAAAATAACTTCTTTTTCATTTTCAGTATATGGAGGGCCAACCTTCACACTTACTCTATATAATTCATATTCATCATTCCCAATTGATTTTTCCCCTTTTTTCTCTACCTTTGTTTCATACCCTGGAATTGGATCATGAGTTTCATTAAATATTGGACCTTCCATAAACTCTTGTGCAAATGTGAAAGGTGCAAATATGCTTTCAAAAAGTGAGTCTGACATATTATTAAAAAGTTCTCCTGGAATTTCTTTTCCTTTAGCTTTCGCTTTAACAACTTGATTTTTATCATTTACCCAAATTATAATTTCTTCTTCATTATTTCTCTCAGTAATTTTTATACTTATTTTTTTAACACTGGACTCATTAACTTTTTCTTGACCTATAATTTCATATTTTAAGTTACCTTTAGAATTATTACTTGATGACCAAGTATATTCAAATTTTTCAAATAAATTAATTAATGTCTTAAGTTCATTAATTTCCTTTAAATTATAAAAATCTATTTGTTCTTCAGAGTTCTTATCATTCTCAACTTTTTCTTTTGTTTCAGTTTCTTTAACTTCATCATTTTTTTCTTTTTCAACTTCAGTTGCTTCAGCTTCTTCAACATTATCATTAGTTGTTTGAGTTTCATCTATATCTTCTCCTCCACAACTAATAGAAAACAATAAAATAAATATTAAAATTATTAATAAATAATTAGACCTAAATTTTTTCACCATAAAACCACTCCCTAATACTTTAGTAACTAATAATTAAAAGCAAGTTGCTTTTATTAATAATTTCAATAAAATTAAATAAAATGAAATATTTTAAATCTTATAAAATAGTTAATTTAAGGTATAAACTTTTTTATATTTAAATACTATAAATGAAATTAAATTTGATATGTATTAGCAACTATATTAAATATTATACCCATTTTTCAATCAAATACTCATTTATTATTTTTTAAGTCAATTTTTTTGAATCTTAAGTATTTTTTAATATTTTTCATGTTATAATACTTTTAAGGAGGTTTTTTTATGTTAAGAGTAAATAATTTAGTTAAAAAATATAATAGTTTAATTGCTGTAGATAATATATCTTTTCAAATTAACAAAGGAGAAATTGTAGGGCTTTTAGGACCTAATGGTGCAGGTAAGTCTAGTACTATAAAATCAATTATAGGTTTATTAAATATTGATAATGGTGAAATTTTAATAAATAATCATATAAATACTTCAATTGAAGCTAAAAAATCATTTGCATATATTCCTGAATTTCCTAAATTATATGATAAATTAACTGTTAATGAACATATTGAATTTTTTGCTAAAGCATATAAATTAATAAATTATGAAAAAAAAGCAAATGATTTATTAAAACGATATAATATGTTACAAAAAAAGGATTCTTTAGCAAAAGAGTTATCTAAAGGAATGAAACAAAAGGTATCAATAATTTGTAATTTATTAATAGATGCTGATTTATATCTCTTTGATGAACCTATGATAGGACTAGATCCTAAAGCTATTAAAGAAACCAAAAAAATTTTTTTAGAATTAAAAGCAAAAAATAAAGCTATTTTTATATCAACTCACTTATTAGATTCAATTGAAAAAATTTGTGATAAAATTTTAGTAATGAAAGATGGAAAAATAATAAAAGAAGGTAGTCTAAAACAATTAAAAGGAAAACAAGATATATCTCTTGAAGATCTATTTTTAGAGGTGACTAATTAATGAAAACTCTTTTATTTAAAGATTTAAAACAAATAAGAAATTATTTTTTAGAGTTTAAGCAAAAACCTAAAAAAATACTTCCTGTACTTTTTTATATCATTTGGATTGGTTCACTTTTTATTTCAAATAATCAAACATATGAAATTAGTTATTTTAAAAAGTTTTCCATAATAATTTTATCTATACTTTTTATTTTTTCGATTTTAAATATTTATCTAGAACGCAAAAGTTATTTTTGTATGGCAGATATAAATCTAGCATTTACAGCTCCAATCGAGCCTAAAAAAATACTTATTTATTCAATCATAAAAAATAGTTGGAAACAATTGATGATGGCTATTTTTATGTTTGTATTTTTACTCCCACAAATTTTAAATACAATTAAAAATCCTTTTCAACTTATATTTGGAATTTTAGGCTACGGTCTATTTATTTTAATACTAGAACCGATTTCTTTTATAATTACAAATTTAAGTAAAAAATATAATACTAAAAAAATTATATTTATTCCTATATTATTTTTTGTTTTTTCAATAAGTATTCCTATTATCATTGAAAAAAATTTATTTTTAGGACTAGAGGCTAATTATATAAATTTTATTCCTTTTATTGGATGGTCTAGAGGAATATTTTTAGGTATGTTTAATTTAAACAACTTGACATTTTTGTTTTTAGCTTTGCAAATTGCTTCTATTATATTAATAAATTTATATATTATAAAAACATCACAAAAAAGTTTTATTGAAAATGTATTGACTTCTACTGAAAACAAGGATAAGTTTAAACAAAATGCTAAAAAGGGAAAACAATCATTTGAAATTGATTTAAATATTAATAAAGATAAAAAATTAAAGTTTAAAAAAGATTTTTTTAGTGGTCAAGTATATCACTGGAAAAATATAATTACTCAAACACGTAAAGACATTCATCATTTAGTTACAATAAAAAGTTTGTTTTTTTTAATAGTTAGTATTATTTCTGTTTTTTATTTTCATTTACAAAAACCAGAGCATTTATTAACTACACAAACTACCTTTGTTGTACTAGGAATTTTATATGTATATTTAATTTTTTCAATTAAATCAGGTAGTTTAGATGATTTAGAATATCCTATATTTTATTTAATCCCTGATAAAGCTATAAATAAAATTATATCTTTAAAAAAAATTACTATACAACAGATGTTTATAAATTCAATTTTTTATATTATTCCACCAATTATAATAGATCTAAAAAATTTAAATGTATACATCTTATTAGGCTTAATGGTTAATTTTATATATATGACTATTACTTTTTCAAACTTTTTAATTAGATCTTTTATAAGAAATGAAGCTGATTTTACATTAATGCTTCCTTTAATTAAAATATTCCAATTATTTATTATTACTTTACCATCAATTTTAGGAACAATAACTAGTTTTTATTTTTCTAATTTTTTAGATGTTAATTTAAAAATATTAATTTTTAGTTTTACTAGTATATTTAATTTATTATTTATTAGTTTGATTTTATTATTATCGGGTAAAATAATTAAAAACATTGAAATTTAAGGAGGATAAATTTATGAAAGAAGCTATATTCGGAGCAGGTTGTTTTTGGGGAGTAGAAAAGAAATTTTATGAGTTAGAAGGTGTATTAGAAACCGAAGTAGGATATGCTGGTGGAAATGTAGATAATCCAAGTTATGAAGAAGTTTGTAAAGATGATACTGGTCATGTTGAAGTAGTTAGACTAAAATACGATGAGAAAAAAATTACTTATAATGAATTATTAGATTTTTTCTTTGATATTCATAATCCAACTACTTTAAATAGACAAGGACCAGATGTAGGTAAACAATACAATAGTACAATTATTGTTTTTAATGATACTCAACGAAAGCTTGCAAAACACAAAATTGAAGAAATAAATTCTTCAAATAAATACCTTCAACCTTTAGTTACTAATGTTTGGGATTACGATAAATATTTTAAAGCTGAAGAATATCATCAAAAATATAATTTTAAAAAATAAGCGGATTTTTCGCTTATTTTTAAGTTAAAGAAGAAATTAATATTATAGCAGGTGTTCCTAAAATAAGTAATATGGCAACTAACATGATCATCATTGGAAAAAGAAGTTTATTATTAATTTTTTCAGCAACTAATTTTGCATTTCTCTTTCTTTCATTAAAAGTCTTTTGTGAATTTTCATCTAGAATCTTAACTAAATCATTACTCCCTTTTTTATAGTTTTGCAAAAGAATTGAAACAACTCGAGATAATTCTTTTATTTTATATCTGAAAGCTAAATTTTTTAAAGCTTTATTAAAATGAATCCCATTTTTAATTTCTTTTTGCATAACTTCTAATCCAGTATATAATGGATTATCCTTTTGATTTTCATTAACTATAGTTTTAATAGCTTGCTGAATATTTAAACCGGCTCCAATTAAAAGAGAAAGTTGATTTAAAAACTCTGGAATCTCGATTTTGATTTTCAAAATTTTATTTTCTACCTTTTTATTTAATTCTTTGTCTTTACCATAAAATGAATAAACAATTAAAAATATACTAAAACTTATATTAAATATACTTATTTTAGCTATTATTAGATAATTAATACTAATTAAAGTAGCTAAAAAAATATATATTACTTTTTGCCCAAGGTGGATTTTTTTAAAATTAAAAGCCTTTTTCTCTCCTTTTAAAATAATATATTTTTTATATATCTTATTGCAATAATCTGATTTATAATTAAAATTAAAACAATCTAATATATAAAAACCTACATTCAATATTTTTTTTAATGGATACTCTTTTTTACTTAAATCTTTATGAATAAAATATTTATTTTTTGATCTAAAATATATAAATACAAAGACTATTATAATAAAAATTTCTATTAAAATTAAAATTTTTCTCATAATTATACCTCGACATCTATTATTTTTATACAAATTAAACCTGCAATTAACAGAAGAATTAATGCTATAGTTGTAGTTACAGCTCCAATTATTGTATTATATAAAGGCTTTATATAATTTTTAGAGGTAATTGATAAGAAAAATATGATTGCCACAGGCATAATATTAAGTAAAATTATCTCATTTTTCTTTGACTCTATTAATAAATTAATCTCTTCTTTTATTTCTCCTTTTTGAGCAATAACACGACTAGTCCTTTTAATAACCTTATTTAAATTACCTCCTATATTCTTAGAAACATTATAAATCATAGCAAAATTATATATATCTTCATCTCTACTTCTTTTAGCAAAATCTAAAAAAGCCTTTGATAAATTCTGATTATACTTAATCTTTTTTAAAATAAATTTATATTCTATAACTATTCTACTTTGTTCATCATACTGGACTAAAAGGTCTTTGATAACATCTTCAATTGCATTTTCTAAAGACTTCCCAGCATCTAATGAAGAGGATAATGAATATAACGAATCTTTAAACTGTTTTTTAATTTTACTTTTTTGCTTATTTATTTTAATTTTTTTAATTATAATTGGAAAAATAACTGATAAAAAAGCAAAAAATAATAAAACAATTGGTCTCTTATTATAAAATACATAACCAATAAAAACTAATATTATTAAAGAAAAAATAACTATAAAAATTTTTTCTTTTTTAGACATTTTATATTCATTATAATCCATATCATTTTTATAAATATCTAAATTATTAAAAATCATTTTTTTCCCCTAAATCTAAATTCATTTTTGAGTTTGTTAACTTTTGTGTACTTTTTAATTTAGAATTTATTAATTTTAATTCGCCACAAACTTTATTTTTCAAACTATTTTTATCTTCAATAAACTTATAAATAGTATTTAACTGTATTTCTCCATTAACTACTTTATCAACTTCTGAAATTTCTATAACTTTTCTACTACCATCTCTAAGTTTAGATAAATGTATAAAAATATCAATTGCAGAAGCAATTTGTTTTTTTATAGATAAAAGCGGCATTTTTTCAGCACTTAAAACCATAGTTTCTAACCGGGTAAGCATATCTTTGACTGAATTAGCATGTCCAGTTGATAAAGATCCATCATGACCTGTATTCATTGCTTGTAGCATCTCTAATGCCTCTTTCCCTCTTACTTCACCTACAATAATCCTATCAGGTCTCATTCTTAAAGATGTTTTTATTAAATCCCTTATTGTAATCAATCCGCTTCCTTCTAAATTTTTATTTCTAGTTTCTAATTTTACTAAATTTTTAATATTTACAAGTCTAAGTTCAGCTAAATCTTCAATAGTAATTATCCTTTCATCTTTAGGGATGAAATTTGATAATGCATTTAAAAGTGAAGTTTTTCCTGAACTTGTACCACCACTTATAAAAATATTAAATTTACTTATAACTAATTTTTCTAAAAACTTAGCAACTTTCTTATTTAAAGTTTTATACTCTATTAATCTATTAATAGTCATTGCTTTTTCAGGAAATTTTCTTATAGTAACTGTAGGTCCTTTAAGAGCAATTGGCGGTAATACTACATTAACTCTTGAACCATTTTCTAATCTAGCATTTACAATAGGATTTGATTCATTTACTACTCTATTAATTTTAGAAACTATCTTTTGAATTATTTCTAGTAACTCATCTTCTGAATAAAAGAAATTTTCTATTTCCTTAATTTCATTTCCTTTTTCAATAAAAATTTCATCGGTAGAATTAATCATAATTTCTGTAATCTTTTCATCTTCTATTAATGGTTGTAATGGTCCTAATCCATTAATTGAATTATAAATAATCTCTACAATTTTTTGTTTTTGTTTTAAATTTAAGCTTTCTTCAATTTCCTCTTTTACTCTTTTATAAATATAATCTTTTATTTCATAATCACTTAAATCTCTTTTAGAATCAACGCAAAATTTACTTACCATATTTACAATTTTTTTAATTGATTTAAAATATTTTTTATCCATTTTAAACCTCTTTATTTATCTTTTTAATTATTTTTTTAATATTCCTATTATACTCACTATCTGTATTTAAAAAAAATTTATCATTATATTCTTTAATAAATTTTTTTATTATTGGTAATTTAAAGGTATCTAAAGAATATTTTTTTAGTTTATCTTCGTATTTTTCCCCAATTAATGAATTATACTTGTTAAATACAATTATATTTTCATTTTGATTTATTAATTGTTCTTTATTTAATTTTTCCATTTGACTATAAAATTGGTTCATTTTTTTTATTGATAAAAATTCATTACTAGCTAAAAAAATAAACTCATCAATTAATTCAAAATATTTTAAATTATTTTCAGAAATTTCTTTAGGCAAACTCAATACTATTTTTTTAATAGAAGAATGCTCTTTTATATAATACAAAAATTTTTCAAATTTATTTATTTTTATATATTTACTATCTAAAATAGATTCAAAAGGTTTTAAATAATAAAAATCTTTTTCATAATTAAAAAGTTTATATGTTTTTAATTTTTCTAAAAACATATCCTTATCTGATAATAAATAATAAAAAGCATCTGATAATGTCTTATTTTGATTTAAAAAAATGTCTAATGTAGGTAATTGCTTAAGAGAAATAAAAAGTGTTTTTTGACTAAATTTTTTTGATAAATTTAATGAGAAAGTGGTATTACCTATACCACCAATTGGAGAGTATATTCCTATTACTTTAGTATTAAAATCTGATATGTATAAATATGGGTATTCTTTTTTTACTTTATCTAAAATATATTCAACAATTTTTTCACCAGAACTATACTTATATATTTTTTCATTTGAAACTTTTTCTGAAAGTATTAAACAATCTAATTCTTTAGTTAAATCTAGATAACTTTCGTGAATTAAAAATATATTATTCCTAAAAGTTTTGTTTTTCAAATATTCATTTAATTTTTCTTTTGAATAATACTGTCTGATAATAAACTTATTTTTAAAATTATTGAAAATATAATCAGATAAACTTTTAACATAATATTCATCTGGATCACAAATATTTAAAATTATTTTTGACATAAACCACCTCCATAGATTTTATAACCTATTTTTTTAAAATTAAACAAATAAAAGTGATTTATGCCAATTTTTTAAAGTTTTTTAAACTCTTTTTTAATTTTTTCTAAATCTTTAATTGTTTCTCCTGAACCTTGAAGTAAATTATCATTTCCTCCACCATTTCCATTAATAATTTCTAATGTTAAATTAAAATAGTTTCTAATATCTTTTTTAACATTATCTGACTTTCCACAAACAAAATTTATCTTTTCACCTTTTTTAGATATTAATGCTATAATATAATCTTTTTCTTTTGTTCCTATAGAAACCATATCTCTCAATTCTTTAATTGATTTATCTTCGATTTGTTTAAAAACCATTTTCAAATCATCTTTTATAAAGTTTTCATTTTTTAACTCTTTAACTACTTTTTCCAAGTATTTATTTTTTAATTTAGAAAATTCCTTATTTAACTCTACAACTTCATCATTTAATTTTTTTACTTTTTCTTTAACTTTAGTATTTTTAGTAGTTAAATAATCACTAATATCATTCAAATCTTTATTTTTCCATCTAAAGTCTTTTAATGCATAATAACCACATACAAAATCAATTCTAATGCCATTTTTTTCATTTTTAGTTTTTATTATTTTTAATAAACCTACTTCTGATGTGTTTTTAGGATGCAGCCCTCCACAAGGAGCTGTATCAAAGCCTTCAATTTCTATAACTCTAATATCTTTCTTAACTTTTAATTTAGTTCTATAGTCCATTTTACTTAACTCTTCTTTAGTTGGATACAAAATATTTACATCTAAATTTTTGAATATAATGTCATTAGCTTTTTTTTCTATTTCCAAAATTTGATTATAATTTAGTTTTTTATCAATATTTATAGTTACATAATCTTTACCTATTGTAAAACTAGTAGTATCAGCATCAAATTTATTCTCAATAATTTTAGATAAAATATGTTGTCCTAAATGTTGTTGCATATAAGAAAATCTTTTTTCTTTATTTATTTTACAACTGACTTCTT
This sequence comes from Bacillota bacterium, assembly GCA_051744845.1. Classification (GTDB taxonomy): domain Bacteria; phylum Bacillota; class Clostridia; order Peptostreptococcales; family Acidaminobacteraceae; genus JBNJDJ01. The sequence goes on along the minus strand of JBNJDJ010000013.1, from coordinate 18,360 downwards.
TATTTATATCAATTTCTCCCTTTACTATATGAATAATATTTCCTTTATATTTATATACATCTATAACTTTTTTATTATCAATAAAGCCTAAATCACAAGGTTGTCCACCACCTTCTGGATAAAAATATGTTTTATCTAAAATTACAGCAAAATCGCTTTTTATTTTGTAACAGTCTTTTATTTTTGCTTTAAATTCAAAATTATATGCATCATCTAAATATAACTTTTTAGTCATAAATCCTCCTTATATATTATCTATTAAAATACTTAACGGTATAAATTTTTTTACCTTATCAACAATTTCAATAAACCCTTTAAAAATATTTGAACTTATAAAAATGGATATTAAAATATATATTTGACTTATAAAGACAAAACTAGATTTTTTATTAATAAATTTATTTATAAATATATATATTATAAAATTAGTAATTATAAAAAAATTTAAATAAAAAATCAATTTTATATCTTGTAAATATATAATTATATTTTTTAATTTCAAGAAATAATAAGTAGAAATTATAATTATATTTAAATATAATAATAAAACAATTAATTTTACAAGATAATATTTCAATCTAGATATCTTAACTATAGATAATCTTATAAAAACATTATTTTTATAATCATCTATAATTTCTTTAAAAAAAGATATAGATAAATACATACTTATAATACCTATAATAAGCACATATAAATTCATTTCAAAACTTTTTTCTTTATTAGTTACACTTTTATTATGAACATTTAATTTTATAATTTCATTTTGATTATAACTTTCATTAAATTTTTTTTCATAATCTTTATAAGTTATACTTTCTTCTTTATTTATCAAATGATATATATCATAATAAATCCACTGTTTTAAAACTTCGATTGATACATAATCATTTAACCAAGATGTTATTGCAGTAGTCGACGGTTTATTATAAGATATTAAATTATTAAACTCTCCTTTTTTTATCTTTTTTGTAAATCCTTTTTCTATATTATATAATATATCAATCTTTTCTTTTTTCAAATTTTCTAATCCTTCTTTTTTATCATTATAAATTTCTAAATCTATAGATTTTATATCATTAAGCCTATCTATATAATCATTTGATATAGTTGTTTTATCATTATCATAAATACCTATGTTATATATTTTCTCACTTTTCAAATCATTCATAGTTATAAAAAACAAAGAAATACATATTATAAAAACAAATAACATAAATAGATTTTTCTTTCCTAAAATTTTTTCTTTTATATTTAACTTCAATAAATCAATCATATTTTAACACCTCTCTTTTTATTAAAAATGAAAAAGAGAATATATATATAATTATAGCTATAATATTTTTAAAATTTATATTTAAAAAAGAAATTAATTTGAATCCTATATACACTATATTTATTTCTCTTAAAAATAATAATATTTTTATCATAGAATATTTTGGGAAAGCTAATCCTCCAATAAAAAATAAACTACCAAAAACTATTACAAATACAATATCTCTTATAACTTCTTTAGAAATCTTTAGATAAATATATATCACAATTAATTGAATTATACTTATAAATAAAAGATATTTAATAAAAAATATAGAAAAATTTAAAATAGTTAATTCACTACTTAAAAATAAAATTACGCCTTTTAATGGTAAAATAAAGAATGATATATAAATACTCCCTATAATCAACTTTGAAATAATTATTTCTTTTAATTTATAATTACAATTAAGCAGACGAAATATTAATTTGTTTTTCAAATCATTTTGAATCTTTATATTAATAATAATGGATGAAATAATTATAAATAAAACTATTAATAAATTATAGTAATATTTAAATATACTAAATCCTAAAAATTTATTTGCTAATTCATTTTTTGAAAAAACACTCTTTCTAAATATAAATTTTTTTATATATTTTAAAGATAAATCATTTAGTTTTTCTATTCTTTGATTATAATTAACATTTCCATCTTGTAATACATCATAATAAATCATAGCACTATTTTGAGCATTATTTAAAACTTCAACCATATTTTCAATATATCTAATTAAAAACTGAACTCTAAAATCATCTTTTTTATTTATATATATATCAATAGAAACATTTTTTCCAGTATTTAATTTTTCAAAAGAATCTTTTTCTAAATGAATCAAAGCTAGAATCTTACTTTTATCTAAAAGTTTTTTACCACTCTCTAAATCAGTTTTTCTAAAAGTTATAATATCTTTTAAATCATTACCAATTATACTTTTCATTAATTGATCTGTTTTTACAGATTCATCTTCATTAACAATTCCTATAGATGTATTTAACTTTATTTTTTTATTTTCAAATAAATACATAATACTATTTAACAAGACAGCAAATAATAAAATTAAAAGAATCATATAAATTATTAATCTATAATTTCTTTTAAACTCTATATATAATAACTTTTTAAAATGCTTCATGACTATAATCTCCAAAATAACTTTGATTTGAATTTTCAAAAACTAATAATTTATTACAAGTCTGCTGTAAAAAAGATATGTTATGCGATGCAATTAAAAATATCTTGCCTTCTTTTTTTAATTGATTAATTAAGGATATAATTTTTTTTCTAATATTATAATCAATACCTACTATTGGCTCATCCATCAAAATATAATCTGGATCTCTAATTAATTCCACTCCAATATTAACTCTTCTTTTAGTACCTCCAGATAATTTTGATATTTTCATATTTAGATGTCTTTCTAAATCTAATTTTTTAACTATATTATTTTCTTTAAAAGTAGATTTTTCTTTAACTTTTCCAAAAATTTTAAAGTTATCAAATACAGTCAAATAATTAAAAAGTGCTATTTCTTGTGGAATATAACCTATATTTTTATTATCAAGCTCTTTGTTTTTAATCAAAGTAGTTAATAAAGATGTCTTGCCTGAACCATTTTTTCCAACTAATGCTAAACTATCACCTTTATTTAACTTAAAATTTACATCTTTTAAAACAATATTTTTATCATTTTTAACAATTAAATTCTCAATATTCATTCTATCACCTCTATATCTATAGTATATCAGAAAAAATATTATTTTAAATAAAAAAAGCCTCAAATATGAGACTTAAAAATTATACCTTTTTATATGTAATTAATCTTTCATTATTATTGTAAATCATTTTCAAACCAAATTTTTTACCTAACAAATATAAAGTCTTTGGTGAATAAAATGCTATATGGGTCTTGTCTCTAATATACCACCAATCAATAAACTCTTTTTTTGTTTTAGGTCTCATTAAAGTCATTATAGATAAAATACCACCTTTTTTTAATAAATTCGATAATTTCTCAAATTCTTTTAAAGGATTTTTAAAGTGTTCAAATACTTCAGTTGAAGTAATTAAATCATATTTTTTGTCTTTATATTCATTATTATAATAGATAGGATCGTATTTAGTTACATTCCATCCTCTATTTTCTAACATTTTAGCCAATACTGGACCTGGCCCACATCCAAATTCTAAAGCCTCTTTCTTTTCTTTAACAAAAGGACTTACAGCTACATTTATAAAATTTTCAAACATCTTCACGTAACCTTCTGACTCAAATGAATTATCATGTTGATCATAAACTTCTTTTTCCTTATCAATCGAAACTATTTCCGATTCATCTAAAAAAACAAATTCACAAACTTCACACATATGATAAGTATTATCAAACCTATCAACATAAACTTCTTCAATAATTTCAGATTTACAAATCTTACATTGACACATTAACACTCCTTTCAATCTAGTTTAATAATATAGTTAAATTTATGTAAAGTCAATAATTTAAAATATGAAAACGATTCCTAATTTTAAATAAAAATAAATTAAATAATGTTAAATTTTTATGGTATTTTTGGCTAATATCTAGTATAATGTTAATATAAGTCTTAAATTAATTGAAACAAAGGAGTGTAAAATGAAATTAAGAAAAAAAGAATTAGTTGAAAAATTAACTAAAAAAACAGGTTTAACTAAAAAAGATACAAAAAACTTATTAGATGCTTTTACGGATGTTGTTGGTGAAGAATTAAATAACGGTAATGAAATTGCTTTAACAGGTTTTGGTAAATTTTATCCTAGACATAGAAAAGCTAGAAAAGCTACTAATCCTCAAGATCCAAAAGGTGATAAAATTGATGTACCTGCTAAAGACGTTCCTAAGTTTAAAGCTGGAGCTACATTAAAAAAAGTTACTAATGGTGACGTTTAAATTTAATCAATCAAATAAATAATATAAATACCAATATTAAAATATTGGTATTTTTTATTTAAGCAATTTCAGCTTCTTTATATCTTAAAATCTTATCTACAGCATTTATATATGCCTTTATACTTGCTTCTACAACATCAGTTGATAATCCTTTAGAATAATATCTCTGATTATTATGTTCTATTACTATTCTTGCCTCACCTAATGCATCTTTCCCTTTAGAAATAGATTTAATTTTATAATCTTTTAATACTAAATCTAAAGAAAAAATCTTTTCAATAGCTTTAAATGAACTATCAACAACACCGTCTCCACTTGCCACTTCTTCTAAAATTTCACCATCGTATTTAACTTGAATTGTAACAGTTGGATTTATTGTATTACCACAATTAACAACATATCTTGTTAATTCAACTTTTTTACTTATTGAATATATATCATCAGTAATAATTGCTTCTAAGTCAGACTGATATATTTCTTTTTTCTTATCTGCTAAATCTTTAAAAATTTCAAAAGCTTTCTTTAATTCATCACTAGATAAATCATATCCTAATGAAACTATCCTTTCTTTAAAAGCATGCTTACCAGAGTGTTTGCCTAAAACCATTGTATTTTCTTTTAAACCAATATCATCTGGTGACATAATTTCATAAGTGCTTTTATTTGCTAAAACACCATGTTGATGAATTCCAGATTCATGAGCAAATGCATTCTTTCCTACTATTGCTTTATTAGGTTGAACTGAAACTCCTGTAATATTTGATAAAGTATTTGATGTTTTCATAATTTCTTTTGTATTTAAATTATGTGAAAAATCATAAAAATCTTTTCGAGTTTTCAAAATCATTGCTAATTCTTCTATAGCAGCATTCCCAGCTCTTTCTCCAATACCATTTATTGTACACTCTATTTGTGTAGCACCTGCTTTCAAAGCTGATAATGAATTAGCAACTGCTAATCCTAGGTCATTGTGACAATGCACAGAAATTTCTACTTGTTTTACTAAATTCTTTTTAACATAATTTACCAATTCATAAAATTCATTAGGTGTTGTATATCCAACAGTATCAGGTATATTTATAACATTTGCACCTGCTTTAATAGCACAATTGAAAACTTTTACTAAAAATTCTTTTTCAGTTCTTGTTGCATCTTCAGCTGAGAATTCAATATCATCACATTTAGACTTAGCATATTCAACCATATTTTTAGTTTTTTCTAAAATCTCTTTTTTACTCATTTTTAACTTATATTCTCTATGAAGAGGTGAAGTAGCTATAAACGTGTGTATTCTAGGTTTATTAGCATTTTTAACAGCATCATAAGCTATATCAATATCTTTTTTTAAAGCTCGGGCTAAAGACGCTACTACCGGCTTATCAACAGTTTCAGCAATCTTTTTGACGGATTCAAAATCGCCTTTTGAAGCAATAGCAAAACCTGCTTCTATTACATCTACATTTAATTTTTCTAATCTTTTTGCCATCTTTATTTTTTCTTTTAAATTCATTGAACATCCTGGTGACTGTTCACCATCTCTTAGAGTTGTGTCAAAAAATTTTATATTTTTCATAAATAATCCTCCTCAAAAACTACAAAAATCGCCCTTATACAAGGACGAACATTTCTCCGCGGTACCACCTTTTTAATCACTTAAAAGATCACTTAAAAGTCTTTAATGCAACTAACCATAAATCTCTACTCTAATTTCAAAATCTACTTTTTTGAAGCGAGATAAACACATATCTTTTATTGATTTGCAGCGAACATCAACTCTCTTAGAAAAAATATATATTTGCTCTTCAAAATATTTCTATATTTAATTGGTTATTATTCTATACATAAATTTTTAGTTTGTCAATAAGAAATATTAAAAAAAATTAATAATTGACAATTTTCAAAATATTATGTATTCTATAAATTAAAAAAATCAAAGAGGTGATTTTATGAACGGAGCAAAGAAAATAATAAAGATTTTAGAAAAAGAAAATGTTGAAGATATTTTTGGATATCCTGGAGGAGCAGTCTTACCAATTTATAATGCATTAAAAAACTCAAGTATAAAACATACTTTAGTTAGACACGAACAAGCAGCTATACATTCTGCAAGTGGTTATGCACTTTCTACAAATCAAATAGGTGTATGTATTGCTACTTCTGGTCCAGGAGCAACAAATTTAATCACAGGAATTGCAAATGCATATATGGATTCAATTCCAGTTATAATCTTAACAGGCCAAGTTCCTACAGATAGTATTGGACTAGATACTTTCCAAGAAGCAGATATTATTGGTGCAACTCAGGCTTTTACTAAACATAGCTTCTTAATAAAAGACAAAGAAAATATTGGAAAGGTATTTAAACAAGCTTTTCATATTGCAACTACAGGTAGAAAGGGACCAGTTTTAATTGATATACCTACAAATATACAAAAGCAAGATGTTGAATTTGATTATCCTACAAATATTAATTTGAAAGGATATAAACCAACAATTGATGGAAATGAAAATCAAATACAAAAAGCTTATAAAAAAATTAATAAATCAACTAAACCACTTTTATGTGTAGGTAATGGAATTATTTTAAGTAATAGTCAAAAAGATTTAAAAAACTTTGTAGATAAAACACAAATGCCTTTAGTAACAACATTAAAAGGAAAAGGTGGATTTAATGAAAAAAATAAATTTTTCCAAGGAATCATAGGCTCACACGGTAATAAGTATGCTAATAATTTAATTGAAAGAGCTGATTTATTAATAATTATTGGTATGAGTATATCTACAAGAACTAAAAATGATTTTAATTTAAAAGATAAATCTATTATTCATATTGATATTGATCCTGCTGAAATAGGCAAAAAAGTTAGTTCAAATATTCCGATAATTGGTGATGCAAAAAATATAATTAAAAAATTTAATAAATACAATTATAATATTGATATTAAATGGAATAAAAATATCCTTAAAAATAATAATAATTTAAAGGATTATATTGGATATAATTCATATGTTTCTTCTAAATTATCTGAAATTTCTGATAAATTAGATAAAGACTGTATCTTTATTGCTGATGTAGGAAATAATCAAATATCTGCAGCTCATAACTTAAAAACTTTTGATAAAAGGAAGTTCTTTACATCAGGAGGTTTAGGTACTATGGGGTTTTCCTTACCTGCAGGTATAGGAGCTAAAACTGCTAATCCTGAAAAACAAATTTTAATTGTCATTGGTGACGGTGGTTTTCAAATGGTTTATAATGAGCTTATTACTCTTTATGAAAATGGATTAAATGTTAAAATATTACTTATTGATAACAATGCTTTAGGTATGGTTAAAGATTTGCAAAAAAATCATTATAATCAAACTTTTGGAGTTGATTTTAAAAATAAACCAAATTTTTCTAAAATATGTGAAGCAAACTTTATTAAATATATGAATTTAAATAAAAAATCAATAACTGAATTTGTAAATAGTAAACAAATAGTTTTAGGCCATTTATTAATTAAGGAGGAAAAAAATGAGCAGGCACACTTTAGCATTAATAGTTAATAACAAAGCAGGAGTACTTTCTCAAATAGCAAGTTTATTTACTAGAAGAGGTTATAATATAGACACTTTATCCGTTGGAAAAACTCAAACTAAAGAATTTTCAAGAATGACTATAACTTTTAAATGTAACAAAGAAACCTTTGAACAAATTATAAAGCAATTTAATAAATTAATTGATGTTATCAAAGTAATTGAACTGCCTCAAAGTAAATCTATATATAGAGAACTTATTTTAATTAAAATAAAAATAAATAAAGAAAATAGGTCAGATATTTTAGATATAGTAAATATTTATAAGGGAAAAATCCTTAATTTTACTAAAAAGAATGTTATAATAGAATTAACAGGAAATAAAGATAAAATCGATGCTTTTAATTCTTTAATTAAAACTTATGAAATAAAAGAATTAGTAAGAACTGGTTTTACAGGACTTTTAAAATAAGGAGATATTATGTTTGGAAATCTAGTAAATACAGGAGTAATTATAATAGGTTCAATAATAGGAATATTTTTTAATGGTCAAATACCAGAAAAATATTCCCAATCAATCATGAAAGCTATAGCATTAGGTATTTTATTAATTGGAATATTAAATGCTTTAGAAGTACAAAATATGATTTTAGTATTAATATCTATGACAATAGGCACTATCTTAGGTGAACTTATTCAAATAGAAAATAAATTAGAAGGACTAGGAGATAATATTAAGAAAAACTTAAATACCTCAAATGATTCAATTGTAAAATCATTTGTTACTGCAAGTTTGCTTTTTTGTGTTGGCTCTATGGCAATAATTGGTTCTTTAGAAAGTGGATTAAATAATAATCATGAAACTCTTTTAGCTAAATCTGTTTTAGATGGAATTTCTTCAATTATTTTTTCATCTTCTATTGGAGTTGGAGTTATTTTTTCTGCAATACCAGTATTTTTATATCAAGGAGCTATAATTTTGTCGGCAAGCTTTTTAAAACCTTTTTTAACTGAATTAGTAATTGCCGATATGTCTGCCATAGGTGGCTTATTAATAATTGGATTAGGTTTAAATATGCTGGATTATAAAAAAATAAAAGTAGGTAATATGTTACCAGCTATTTTTATACCTTTAATTTATGATATAATTTTAAATTTGATTAAATAAAGTGAGGCTTATTTATGAATCTTTCTTTTAATTCTATTAAAAAAAATAATAAAGTACCACCAGGTACTTTAAAATATACTGGAAATTCTAAAAAAAATTTAAATTTCGATACATTTTTTTATAATGAAGAAAGTATTGAAAATAAATCTTTTTCAAATATACCAGAAATTAAAGAAACTAATAAAAATATATGGATTGATATTCAAGGAATTAGTGAAATAAATTCTATTAAATCATTAGGAAAAATCTATAATATCCATATTTTAGATTTGGAAGATATTTTAAATGTTAATGAAAAAATAAAAGTAAGTTATGATAAAGATTATATTTTTTGTAATTTAAAAATACCTATAATCAAAGATGATTTGTTAGTTTTTCATCATCTTTCAATAATACTCAAAGACAATATTCTTTTTACATTTAATGATGAAATTACTGACTTTTTTAATCCAATTAAAAAAAGACTTTTAAATAATCAAGGAATTGCAAGAAAAGAAAATATTGATTATTTATTTTATATTTTATTAGATTTTTTAACAGATCACTATTTTGCAATTTTATCCAAAATTAATAAATCTTTTAATCTTTTAGAACAAAAAATAATAAATGATCAATTAAAAAGCACAAAAAATATTTATAAAATAAAAAAACAATTAACATTATTAAACAATACTGTATTGCCTACAATTCATTCAGTTAACTCTTTATTTAAAGGACAAAATAAAAAGGATTTGGAATTTAAAGATAATCATTTTTTTAATGATTTAATTACTCATCTAGAACAAATTCAATCTGATATTAATGTTTTATTAACTATGATTGACAATCTATATGAAATAGAAATGACTAATAAAAGTGATGATATGAATGAAATTATGATGACTTTGACTATTTTTTCAACTATATTTATACCACTTTCATTTTTAAGTGGAGTTTTTGGAATGAACTTTACTGACTTTCCAATTTTAAATATTGAAAATGGCTTTAATATTTTTTTAATAATTTGTTTTATAATTTCAATAATTATGTATAGATTTTTTAAAAACAAAGACTGGTTTTAAACTTTTATTAATCTTTACGTTTATTCAAATTTGATATGGGTAAGTAAAAATAAGGATTAAAGGAGGAAAGTATGGCAAAAGATAAAATTGCAATAAAAAAAGCATGGGCAAGGAAATTAAAAGAATTTGATGACTTACCAGAAAAATTTAAAAGTAAAATATCTAAATCTCTTTTTTCTGATAAGTTAGATATGGCAGTTTATGCACCTAAAAAAGATCAAAATAAAAATATTATATTTGAAAATATCTTATTTTTGAATAAAGATAACTTTATTATTTTCAATTCTAATCCAAAGGATAAAATAGTTAAAAAAACTTTTAGTTATAAAGATATTTTAAGATTAAAATTAGATATAATATTATTAAAATCAAAATTATCAATAGATACTGAAAAAGAGATATATGATTTACATTTTAATACAACTGCTGAACCGATATTTCAAAATGTTTTAAATCTAATGAGAAAAAAAATTCATGAATTTGAAAAAGAAAATGAAAATATAGATATAAGTTCTCTTAAATATTTACAAAATATAAATAATAAGCTTTTTAATTATTCAAAATATGCATTGAAATTTGGAAACTTAATTATTGATAGTGTTTATCAAAATAAAAACGAAGAACTTAAAATTAATCCAAGCATTTCTATTTTAACTAAAAAGGAGCTTATATTCATAAAAGAAGCTAAAGAGGATAATACACCTGAAAATTGTAATTATGGCGGATTTTGGGAGTTTATACCTATAAACAATATATCATCAATTAATATTCACGAACATGAAAAAAACAATTTATTTAATTTAGAAATAAATATTAATAAAAGAGAATATATTGAAAGTTATACTTTAGATACTAAAGTTGCTTTTAAAAACTTTGATAAAGAAATTAAAAAGTTTTTATAAAAAAATACCTGATTCTAATCAGGTATTTTTTTAATAAGTTATACCATATTCTAAACTATCAACTAAAGCTTTCCAACTTGCTTCAATAATATTTGTAGATGCACCTACAGTTCCCCAAGAATTATGTCCATCACTAGTTTCTATAAGAACCCTTACCTTTGCTTCTGTTCCGTCTTTACTATCTAAAACTCTTACTTTATAATCTACTAAATAAAATTCATCTAAAGATGGATAAAAATCTATCAAAGCTTTCCTTAATGCCCTATCAAGAGCATTTACAGGACCATTACCACTCGCTGCAGTATGAACTTCTTTTCCATTTACATCTACTCTAATAGAAACTTCAGATAAAGAACCATTATCAGCCTTTTTTTCTGTTATTATTCTACTACTTTTTAATTCAAATAATTTATTAAAATTTCCTAAAGTTTTATCTAATAATAATTTAAAAGAACCATCTGCACCTTCAAAATGATAACCTTTAAATTCTAAATCTTTAATTCTATTTACTACTTTTCTTAATTTATTAGAGTCTTTAGAAATATTTACTCCTAGTTCTTTGGCTTTATACGCAATATTCGATCTTCCTGATAACTCTGATACAGTAACTTCTCTATCATTTCCTACTTTAGTTGGATCAATATGTTCATATGTTTCAGAATTTTTTAAAATAGCACTTACATGTATGCCTGCTTTATGTGTAAATGCAGAAGATCCTACATAAGCTAAATTTGATGGATGTGTTATATTGTTAAGTTCACTAACAAAACGCGAAACTTCCGTTAGCTTTCTCAAATCAACTTTATTAAATTTATCTTTATCAATTTTTAATTTGATATTTGCAATTACAGAACTTAAATTTGCATTACCACATCTTTCACCATATCCATTAATAGTACCTTGGATCTGTGAAACACCTTTTTCATAAGCTATTAAAGAATTAGCTACTGCTACTTCTGAATCATTATGAGCATGTATACCAAATTCACAATCAAATTTATTTTCTAATTCATCAAAAATTTCACTAATTTCACTAGGCAAAGTCCCGCCATTTGTATCACATAAAACTAAATTTTTGGCACCAGCCATATTTGCTCTTTTAAGTACCTTTAAAGCATAATCTTTATTATTTTTAAATCCATCAAAAAAATGTTCAGCATCAAAAAATACTTTTATTCCATTTTTAGTTAAATATTTAATCGAGCTCTCAATCATATCTAAATTTTCTTCTAAAGTAGTCTTTAATGCTTCTCTTACATGTAAATCCCAAGTTTTTCCAAATATAGTTGCAACCTTTACTCCAGATTCTATTATTTTATTTAAATTTTTATCATTTTTAGCTTCAATATTAGGTCTCCGAGTAGATCCAAAAGCTACAACTTCTGCATTTTTTAACTCTAACTTTTTTACTTTTTTAAAATATGAAATATCTTTAGGATTTGACCCTGGCCATCCACCTTCTATATAATCAATTCCAAGTTGATCTAATTTTTTAGTAATTCTTAATTTATCTTCAGTAGAATATGATATTCCTTCCATTTGACTTCCATCTCTTAAAGTTGTATCGTATAATTTTAGCATAAATTTCCTTTCTACTATAATATACTACTGATATAATCTCCTACCTCACTAGTTGATAAATTGCCTCCCATATCAACAGTTGTTTTATTTTCTTCTAAAGATTTATCAATTGCTTTATTAACTAAACTAGCTTCTTTAGGATATCCTAAAACATCTATCATCATAGAAGCTGCCATAATTGCTGCTAATGGATTAGCTTTATTTTGACCAGCAATATCAGGTGCTGAACCATGTACAGGTTCAAACATAGAAACTCCTTTAGGATTAACATTACCACTTACTGCCATACCCATTCCACCTTGAATTTCTGCACCTAAATCAGTAATAATATCACCAAACATGTTACAAGTTACTATTGTATCAAAAACTTCTGGATTTCTTACAAGTTTCATTGTAATAGCATCTACTAACATATGATCCTTTTTAACTTCCGGATAATTTTTTCCTACACTTTCAAAAACTCTTTGCCATAAATCATGCCCATAAGTTAAAACATTTGATTTATCACAAAGTGTTAATTTTTTATCTTTATTTCTCTTTTTAGCATACTTATATGCATAATCAATTACTCTTTGAACTCCTTTATGAGTATTAATCATTTGTTGAGTAGCTACTTCATCTTTTGTTCCTTTTTTTAAAAAACCTCCTACCCCTGCATAAAGTCCTTCAGTATTTTCTCTTACAATCATCATATCAATATCACTAGGCTTTTTATTCTTTAACGGAGTATATTTTTCATCTAATAATTTTATAGGTCTTAAGTTAATATATTGATCAAATGAAAATCTTAAATCAAGCAATATACCGTGTTCTAATATTCCTGGTTTAACTCTAGGATCCCCTACTGCTCCTAAATATATTGCATCAAATTTTTTTAATTTTTCTTTTTCATAATCTGGAACAAGTTCTCCAGTTTCTAAATATCTTTCAGCTCCTAGATTAAATTTTTCAAATTCTAAATTTAGATCAGTTTTTGCTTCTAAACTTTTTAACACCTTTACACCTTGAGCTGTAACTTCTGGACCAATTCCATCTCCACCTACAACAGCTATTTTTAAATCCATTTTTTACCTCCAATTTTCTTTTGCGTAATTTACTAATCCACCTGAATTAATAATATTTTTCATAAAATCATTAAATGCTTTTGATTTATATTTCTCATCTTTAGTTAAATTCTTTATAATACCTTTATCTATATCAACTTCTAACTTATCGCCTTTTTCAATACGTTTTACAGCTTCTTTAGATTCTAAAATCGGTAGACCTGTATTAATTGAATTTCTATAAAAAATCCTAGCAAATGAATTTGCTATTACACAAGAAATACCTGATGCTTTAATAGCAATAGGAGCATGTTCTCTTGAAGACCCACATCCAAAATTATCTTGAGCAACAATAATATCACCATTTTTTACATTTTTAGAAAAACTTTCATCTATATCTTCCATACAATGCTTAGCTAATTCCTTTGGATCAGATGTATTTAAGTATCTTGCCGGAATAATTACATCAGTATCTACATCATCACCGTATTTCCAAACTCTTCCTTTTAATTTCATTACATTACCTCCTCTGGACTAACTATCTTACCAGCAATTGCACTCGCTGCAGCTACTGACGGATTTGACAAATATACTTCACTTTCAGGATGACCCATTCTACCAACAAAATTACGATTTGTAGTAGCTAATGCTCTTTCACCTTTTGCCAAAATTCCCATATGTCCACCTAAGCAAGGCCCACAAGTTGGAGTACTTACTGCTGCTCCAGCATTTATTAATGTTTCTATAATACCTTCTTTCATTGCATCTAGATATATTTTTTGTGTACCTGGAAAAACAATTAATCTTATATGATCTGCCTTTTTATTACCTTTTAAAATATTTGCTGCCATTCTTAAATCTTCTAGACGTCCATTTGTACAAGAACCAATAACTACTTGATCAATTTTTACATCTTTAACTTCAGAAATTGGTTTAGTATTTTCTGGTAAATGTGGAAAAGCAACTTGCGGTTCAATATTTGATACATCGTATTCAACTACCTTACTAAAATTTGCTTCTTTATCACTTTTGAAAGTTTCAAAATTTTTGTCAGTTTTATTTTTTAAATAATCAAATGTCTTTTGATCTGGTTCAATAAGTCCACATTTTCCACCAGCTTCGATTGCCATATTTGACATTGTCATTCTACCAGCCATAGATAATTCTTTAACTGCATTACCATCAAACTCCATAGCTTTATAAAGTGCTCCATCTACTCCAATATCTCCTATTGTATAAAGAATTAAATCTTTACCACTAACCCATTTATTTAATTTTCCTTTATAAATAAATTTAATTGTTTCAGGAACTCTTAACCAAGCTTTCCCTGTTGCCATACCTACTGCCATATCAGTAGAACCTACTCCAGTAGCTAATGTACCAAATGCTCCGTATGTACAAGTATGTGAATCTGCCCCTATAATAATTTGACCTGGTAAAGTTAATCCTTTTTCTGGTAATAAGCAATGTTCTATTCCCATTTCACCAATTTCAAAATAATTTTCAATTTCCTTCTTAGTTGCAAATTCTCTAATAAGTTTTGATTGCTCTGCAGAATTAATATCTTTATTAGGCGTAAAATGATCAGGAACTATTGCTATTTTTTCCTTGTTATAAACATCCTTTACACCGATCTTTTCAAATTCTGTTAATGCAACTGGAGTTGTAACATCATTTCCTAAAACTAAATCTAGATCAACGCTTACTACATCTCCTGGTTTAACATTTTCTTGATTCGCATGTGCTGCGATAATTTTTTCGACCATTGTCATACTCATTTTTTCCTCCTTTAAATAAAAAAAACTTTCATCTCAATCAATAGAAAAATTCTATTAACTGGGACGAAAGTTTTTCGCGGTACCACCCAAATTCACAATAATAAATTGCCTTAATCAGTACTAAACTAATAATACTTAAGTATTTTTAACGGATACTAACCCGATTTAACTTACTTTATTTTCAGTAAACAACTCAAGGAAGATGTTCAATTAATAAACTTTTTTTCTGGCTCTCAGCTACCCCAGTTCTCTGTAAAAAAATTTAAGAATTTACTTGTCCTTTCAAAGTTTTTATTTATTGATACTTATTTTAAATTATTAAATATTAAATGTCAAGATATTTTTTAAATATTTTGAAAATTTAAATATTAGTTAAATTAAATTTCTATATTCAATTTTATTTCATAATAATCATACCTTTATTCCTTTTACTATATTTCTTCCTGCTTTTTTAGCTAAGTATAGAGCACTATCTGCTTCATCAATTAAATCATGACTTGAATATTTATAATTAGGAGTTATTGTAGCTAAACCTATACTTATCGTTATATAATCATTAGTTGGTGATTTTTTGTGAAGAATATTTGCATCTTCTACACTTTCTCTTAAATTATCAGATACAAATTTTGCTTCTTCATAATCAAAATCAGCTATTAAAACAATAAATTTTTCTCCTTTAAAACGCGCTACAAAATCTGTTGCTCTATTAAAATTATCATCTATAATTCTAGCTATCTTTTTTAAACACTTATCACCTTGAATATGACCATATTCATCATTATATTTTTCAAAATAATCAACATCCACTAATAACAAAGATATAGGATATTTATTCCGAAGTCCTCTATCCCATTCATTAGATAAAATTTCCTCAAATTTTTCTCTTTTCATTAAATTAGTAAGTGAATCTATATTACTATGTTCTTTATTATTTTCTTTAGTTAATCTTTCAATATCATCTTCTAACTTTTCTATTTTATTTTTAAGCATTACATACTTCCGTTCGTATTTAAAACCTTTTTTTACAGTATTAATTAATCTTGTCATTTTATATCTTAATATTTTATAATTAATAGGCTTTTTAATATAATCTGCTACTCCTAATTCATAAGCCTTAAGTATATACTTTTCATCTCTATTTTTTTCAGTTATTAATACAACCGAGATGTTTTTTGTTCTTTCATATGTTAAAATAGTTTCTAAAATATCTAGACTATCCATTTGAGGAATATCTGCATCAAATAAAACAATATCAATATTTTCATTATAAATTTTTAAAAGTGCTTCATTTCCATTTTTTACACGCAAAATATTGACATTTAATTTTGAAATAATATTTTCAATATAAAATTCTTCTTTATTGTCACAAGCAACAATTAAAATGTTAAATTTTCTAGCCATAATATCACCTAATATTTACATACCCGAAAACTACGTTATATATCATTTTTTAAAATATTTTTTTTGTATATTAGAAATAAAAATATTGATAAAGATACAGTTCCTTTTATCATACTAGAAATTGAAATTGACCACCAAATACCACTTAATCCTAAAATTGATGCACTTGACAAATAATAAGCCATTGGTATTCTAATAGCATTTCCTAATATTGAAATAAATGATGGATAAGAAGTTTTTGAAAGTCCTTTAAAAGCACCACCTGTTGTAATTTCAATTGCCATAAAAACTTGAGAAAAACCTAAAATTCTTAAATAAATTGCACCTTCTTTTAAAACATTTTCTTGTTGAAAAAATATAGACATAATTTCCTTTGGGAAAACAACAAATATAATTGATGCAAAAGATCCTACTATAAACATTAAAAAAATTGCTTTTTTAAATACTTCTTTTACTCTTTGTAACTTTTTAGCACCTAAATTTTGAGCCATAAATGTAGAAGTCGCTGTAGCAAATCCTTCAGATGTTCTCCATGAAAGCGATTCAATTTGTGAACCAACTTTTTGTACAGCTATAGGTATTGGTCCCCAATCAGCAATTAATCTTGTAATTATCATTGCAATAAAAGTAAATAGTCCACTTTTAATACTAACTGGTAGACCTATTAAAATTATTTTTTTAATCTTTTTAAATTTAATCTTTTTCAAAATATTTAGTTCATTAAATATATCTCTATCAATAAGTAAAAATTTAACAAAAATAATTACCCCTACTAATTGCGCTAAAGAAGTAGCTAAAGCCGCTCCTTTTATGCCTAAACCAAATTGGAATATTAAAATAGGGTCTAATATAATATTTATAACTAGAGCTATAGCATTTACCTTAAAAGGAGTTTTACTGTCTCCATATCCATTATAAATTGCTGTAAATACTGGATTTAAAAAAGCAAATGGGATCCCTATTGCGATTATTTTAAGATAATCTCTACCCATTTGAACTACTACTTTATCTTGAATATCAAAAAAACCAATCATATATTTATTATAAAAATATAAAATTAGTGCATACATTATTCCTAAACTAATTACTAATTGTAAGGCTGTTTCAGCAATATGTCTAGCTTCCTTATGGTCTCCTGCCCCAATATTTTGTGCAACATAAACTTCTGCACCAATTTTAGATAATAACAGTATCCCATATCCAAACCACATAAAAAATCCTGCAGTACCAGCAGCTGCAACTGCATTTGGACTTAAACGCCCTAACCAAAAAAGATCTACTAAATTATACGCCATCTGTAAAAAAGACGTTCCCATAATTGGTAACGCCAATTTTGTTAAACCTTTAAATATATTCCCCTCTAATAAATTTACATTCTTCATTAAATCACCTAATACTATTATATTAAAAATTTGTAAATTTTCAATTATATTAAATATAATTAAATTTTATCCATTATCCTTTTGCTCCATATAACAGATTCAGTATATAATTCATACAATTTCATTTTATTAATATCTATTTTTTTAGATAATTTAATTACTTGTTCCCAATTACTATCTTCATAAGCTAACATTAATTCATATAAATCCTTTAATTCACCTTTTTTATGAATAAGTACTTTTTTAATTGAAGGAGTGACAGAAATATCTGATATTGCTTTTTCA
>JBNJDJ010000012.1:0-42109 GCA_051744845.1 Bacillota bacterium | reverse complement strand
GCAAAACAGCAGTACAGAAATTAATAAATAAATTAGAAAATGGAACTAAAATCCCTGAAAAAACTATTGTTCCTACAAAATTAATTTTAAGAGAAAGTGTAAGGAAAGGTGAAAAATGATTTTAGTATGTGGTGGCGCTGGATATATAGGTAGCCATATGGTTTATAAATTAGTAGAAGAAAATGAGGAAGTTTGTATAATAGATAATTTATCAACTGGTAAAAAAAAGCTTATACATCCTGATGTTAAATTTTATGAAGGTAATATTGAAGATGATAAAGTAATGGATAAAATATTTAGTGAAAATAATATAGATTCTGTTATTCATTTTGCAGCCTTTTCACAAGTAGGTGAAAGTGTTGAAAAACCTATAAAATATTATAAGAATAATGTATATGCAACTATGAAGCTTTTAGAGTCTATGGTTAGAAATAATGTAAAAAACATTGTTTTTTCGTCAACTGCTGCAATATTTGGTGATGTTAAAAAAATGCCAATAACAGAAGATATTCAAAAAAATCCAACAAGTCCTTATGGAGAAACTAAATTGGCTATTGAAAAAATGATGCATTGGATGAATAATGTAGATAAAATAAACTATGTTTCATTAAGATATTTTAATGTAGCTGGGGCACATAATTCAAGTAAGATAGGTGAAGCACATGAACCAGAAAGTCATTTAATTCCAATAGTTTTACAAGTAGCATTAGATAAAAGAGAAAAAATATATATATTTGGAGATGATTATAATACTAAAGATGGAACTTGTATTAGAGATTATATTCATGTTCAAGATTTAGCTGATGCTCATTTATTAAGTGTAAATTATTTAAGAAATAATGGTAAAAGTGAAGTATTTAATTTAGGAAATGGAGAAGGCTTTTCAGTTAAAGAAATTATTGAAGCTTCTAGAAAAGTAACTAAAAAAGAAATAATTGCAAAAGTAGCTGATAGAAGATTAGGTGATCCTGCTAAATTAATTGCATCAAGTAAAAAAATAAAAAATAAATTAGGTTGGGAACCTAAATATACTGAAATTGAAGATATTATTAAAACAGCTTGGAATTGGCATAAAAAAGGGTAGGTGTAATTATTAAAATTTATAAATCTATAGAAAAGTTGATTAACTATGGAATTAAAAATAATTTAATAAAAAAAGAAGATATTGTTTATGTTAGAAATAGAATATATAATTTATTAGATATTAATGAACATAAAGATGTTGACATAGAAAATAAAAAAGATATAAAATTAAAAACTATTTTAGATCAAGTTATTGATTATGCTTTAGAAAAAAATATAATAAAAAAAGATATGGTAAGTTTAAAAGATGTATTTGATTCGGAACTAATGAATATTTTAATAGATAAACCTAGTCATATTAATAAAGATTTTAAAGATAAATATATAAACTCTCCTAAAAGAGCTACTGATTGGTTTTATAAACTAAATTTTTTATCAAATTATATTAGAAAAGATAGAGTTAGCAAAAATCTTAAATGGAAAACTAAAAGTGAATATGGAGATATAGAAATAACTATTAATATGTCTAAGCCAGAAAAATCACCTGAAGAAATAAAATTAGCTGCTAAACAAAAAGATAGTTCATATCCTAAATGCTATTTATGTAAAGAAAATGAAGGATATCAAGGACGTGTTGACTATCCAGGTCGAGCTAATCATAGAATTATTCCATTAGATTTAAATAATAAAAAGTGGTTTTTTCAGTATTCACCATATTCATATTTTAATGAACACGCAATTATATTTAAAGAAACACATGATCCAATGCATATTAATAAAAATACATTTAACACATTATTATCTTTTGTGAATAAGTTTAAGCATTATTTTTTAGGATCTAATGCAGATTTACCAATAGTAGGAGGATCGATTTTAAGTCATGATCATTTTCAAGGTGGGAATTATAGTTTTCCAATTGAAGATGCAAAAGTTATTTATGAAAAAAAATATGAAGATATTGATTTAGAAATTTTAAAATGGCCTTTATCGACAATAAGGTTAAAAGGTAATAATAAAGAGAAATTATCAGATTTTGCTGATAAAATAACTAAAAAATGGAGGAAATACGAAGATAAGGAAGTAAATATTATTCCTAAAACTGATGAGAGTCATAATACTGTAACTCCTATAGTTAGACATAAAAATGAAAAATTTGAAATAGATTTAGTACTTAGAAATAATAGAACTACTGAAAAATATCCGTTAGGAATTTTTCATCCTCATTCAGATGTACATCATATAAAAAAAGAAAATATTGGTCTTATAGAAGTTATGGGTTTAGCTGTATTACCTAAGAGATTAAAACAAGAATTAAATCAAATAAAAGATATATTATTAGAAGATAAAAAAATAGATAATGAATTAAAACATCATAAGAAGTGGATTGAAAAATTGAAAGAAAAATATCAAAATAACAATGAATTAGAAATTGAAAATAATATTGAAAAAGAAGTCGGAGAAATTTTTACAAGAGTTTTAGAATATGCTGGAGTTTTTAAGCAAAATAAAAAAGGAATTAATCGATTTATAAAATTTGTTCATACAATATAATTCTCCCCTAAGTAAAAAGAGATCTTTTGGTCTCTTTTTACTATTTTATAAAAAAATATAGTAAATATTCAAAAATTATATTATAATTATAGTAAATATTTTGACTAAAGTTATAGGAAGGTGGATATGAAAAAATTAGATGAAAATGTAAATATTTTTACTAAAGATGGATGGCAAATAATTGAAAATGAATTTAATAAGGAACAAAAAATTAATAATGGTAGTAATTTTTTATTAGGCAATGGTTATTTAGGGTATAGAGCCAATTTTTGTAATGATAAGAAAAAAGATTATGTAGCTTGTATTGTGACTGATACATTTGATAAAGCTGATGGAAAATGGAGAGAATTATGCAATGTTCCAAATGGTTTATTTACGGATTTTAAGGTAAATGGAAAAAAAATTAATAATTCGGAAACCGGTTTCCTGGATTATAAGAAAACTTTGGATTTTCAAAATGGCTTATTAAATATTAAAAGGAAATTTAAAAATGGATTAAAAGTTCAAAGCCAGAGATTTACTAGTATGAAAAATAAAAACTTAATAGCTATGAAATTGAATTTAAACGCTAGTAAAGATCTTACTTTAGATATAAAGTCTGGAATTGATGGTAATGTTTGGAGTTTAAATGGTAATCACTTTAAAATACAAGATACATATTCAAAAAATGATTTATTAATTAGTTATTGTAAAACTAAGGAATGGGAAACAGATATTTATGTGGTCGAATTTCATAAATATTCAAAGGAAAATAATGATGGAGAAATAATTGAAGAAAACAGTTCAATTTATAGAAAAAAACAATTTAATTTAAATAAAGGTGAGAATTTAGTTTTAGAAAAATATGTATCTATTTTTACATCAAATGATATAAAGAGTCCAAAAAAATTTGCTAAAAAATTAATAAATAATTCAATAGAAAAAGGATATAATAAAATTTTAAATGAACATAAAAATGAATTTAATAATTTATGGAAAAATTATGATATTGAAATAACTGGGTCAAAAGTATATCAAACCTTGATAAGGTTTAATTTATATCATAATATAATAGCAACTCCTAGTGAAAAAATACATCCTATTGGGGCTAGAGGTCTTTCTTGTCAAGCATACCAAGGAGCAGCATTTTGGGACCAAGAAATCTTTAATATGCCTATGTTTTTATATACAAATCCAGAAATTGCTAAAAATATTTTAAAATATAGATATGATACTTTAAATGGTGCAAGAAAAAAAGCTAAAGATTTAGGTTATAAAGGAGCTTTTTATGCTTGGATTAGTGGTAAAACAGGTGAAGAGTTATGTCCTGATTATTTTTTTAAAAATGTATTAACAGGAAGGAAAATCCGAAATCATTTTAATAATTGGCAAATTCATATTTCTCCTGATATTACTTATGCTATAATTAAATATTTTGAAGCTACAGATGATTATAACTTTATTAAAAATTATGGGGCTGAAATGATTTTTGAAATTGCTAAATTTATTCAATCAAGAGTACATTTTAAAGTAGATAAAGATAGGTATGAAATTATAAGAGTATTAGGCCCAGATGAGTGGCATGAAAATGTTGACAATAATTTATTTACTAATTATCAATCTAAATTTGCTTTAAAAAAGGCAATTGAAATATATAAATTATTAAAAAAGAAAGATAAATCAGTTTTAAATAGGTTATTAAAAAAGTTAGACTTAGATAATAATACTATTGATAGGTGGAAAGATATTTCAAAAAAAATTTATATTCAACCAGTAGATGAAGATACGAAGTTAGTTGAACAATTCGATGGTTTTTTTGAATTAGAGGATATATTACCTAAAGATTTGGAAAAAAGATTAATTGATCCTGAGGAGTATTGGGGATGGCCAAATGGGATTGCAGTACGAACTCAAGTATCTAAACAAGCAGATGTAGTTCAATTACTAGCATTGCATCCTAATCTGTATAAAAAAGAAATTATTGAAAAAAATTATAGATATTATGAAAAAAGATCTAGACATGGTTCTTCTTTAAGTCCTGCAATGCATGCTGTTGTAGCTAGTGAAATAGGAGATTTAAATGAAGCTAAAAAATATTTTGAAAAAGCTTGTACTGTAGATTTATTTAGTACAAACGAGGCAGTAGTTGGCGGAACATTTATAGGTGGTATACACACTGCAGCGTGTGGTGCAGTTTGGCAAATATTAATAAATGGTTTTGCAGGAGTAACTTTTGATTATGAAAAGATATTTATTAATCCACATTTAATTGAAGGTATTAATACTATTAAATTTTCTATTAATTTTAAATCACAAATATTGAAATTTTCAATTACAAATGATATTATTAAGGTCAATAGTGTAGATGATAATAAAAAAGATATAAGTTTAAATATAGATGGGAAAAATTATTTATTAAAAGAAGGAAGAAATTTAAATATTAAATATTAAAATGTCATAAAAAAGTCATATTTATCTATTACTATTAAATTAAGAAAAGGAGGTAAATATGATTTTTTTAATTATTATGATTTTAGTAGTAGTATATTTATATAATAATGGTGATGATAATTTTTTAAAAAAAGAAAATCAAAAATCTGAAGCATTAGAGAGATTGAAAAAACGATATGTTGATGGTGAAATAAGTGAATCTAAGTATTTAGAGATGAAAAAGAATATAAAATAGGAGGTAATTATGCATCATGGATTCTGGGAACTTTCAAGAGGTATGAACTCAACTTTTGGTACATTTTTTTGGGGAAGTATAATAATTAAAGCTATTTTTTGGATAGCGATTATATTTTTAGCATATAAATTTTTTAAGAGTTATAATACTCAAGATAGTAGTTCTTCTAAAGCCTTAGAAGAATTAAAGTTAAAATATATAAACGAAGAAATTACTGAAGAAGAATATAAAAGAAAAAAGAAAATAATAAAAGATTAATATTTTAGTCGATATTGTTTTTAACAGTATCGACTTTTTAAGTAGATATTTTTAAGATTAGTAATTTAATGATATAATTAAATTGGTAAAACTAATTAAATATATTAAGGAGTTATAAAATGTATAACATTTTAATTGTTGAAGATCAATCTAAAATAATAGAGATTGTAAAAAAGTATTTAGAAAATGAAGGGTATAATGTTTTAACTTCAACTACTGGAATAGATGGTTTAAAGTTTTTTAATAATGAAAAAATTCATTTAGTAATACTTGATATAATGTTACCTGGAATAGATGGGTTTGATGTACTAGATGAAATTAGAAAAACTTCTAAAGTTCCAGTTATAATGTTGACTGCAAAAAAACTCGAAAAAGATAAATTAACTGGTTTTGATCTTGGAGCAGATGATTATATTGTTAAGCCTTTTAGCGTTAAAGAGTTAGTTAAAAGAGTAAATGTTTTTATTAAAAGAATTTATGGACAAACAAATGATAATATTTTAGAATTTAATAATTTAAAATTAGATTTAAATAAACAAATAATATATAAAAATAATAAAAATATTGAAATAACTTCATCAGAATTTAAAATTTTAAAAACTTTTTTTGAAAATAAAGGACAAGTTTTATCACGAAATCAAATTATCGAAAAAACTTTTGGATATGAATACGAAGGATATAATAGATCAATAGATACGCATATAAAAAGAATTAGGCGTAAAATTGAAGATGATTATAAAAATCCGGAATTTATTAAAACAAAATATGGTGCTGGATATATATTTGGAGGAAAAAATGAAACGTAAGAAAATTCAAAGAAAATGGTTAGAAATACTTCTAATATTAGGTGCTGTTGTTATATTGATTACTAGTTTTATTTTAAATTATAGAATAAGGAATTTTTTCATAGATTTTACTGAGGATAACTATAAACAAGATATTAAAAAAATCAAAAATATTGTAAAAAATAATGATTTTAAAAATGATGATTATACCTATGAAATATTAGAAGGATTTTTAAATGATTCAATAAAAGGAATTAAGATATTTGATGAAAAAGGGGCTTTAATTTTAGATATTAATGAAAATAAACATCATATGATGATGCAAAGAATGAATAACAATAATTATGAAAAAAATGAATATGAAGTTTTAAAAAATAATAAAGATTATAAAATTATTGTTGAAGTAATATCAGATTTTAAAAATAGTCAGTTAAATGAAAGATTTATGCGTATTTTATTTATTAATAGTCTTATAAGTGGGACACTGGTATTGTTTTTTTTAATACTAGCTAGTTTATATATAAGCAAAAATATGAGTAAGGAATTAATAAAAACTTCTTTAGATGCAAAGAAAGCAAACAAAAAAGTAATTAATTATAAAGACTACTCACAGATTCAAGAAATATATAAAATTCAAAAAAATATTAATAAATTATCTAAGAATTTAAAATTAAAAGCAAAATTAAGAAAGAAAAATTTAGATTCAATTATTCATCAAACAAATACACCTTTAACTATATTAAGATCAAATGTAGAAGCTTGTATTGATGGGATTGATTCTTTAGACAAAGAGAAATTAAATATTTTAATTCAACAAATAGATCAATTGACAATGATTTTATCTCAACTAGATGAAAAAATGATTGAGTTTAGTGAAAAAATAACTCCTGAATATGAAAAAATTAATTTTAATGATTTATTTAAAAAAATTATATCAGGTATTGAATTGAAATTTGAACAAAAAAATATAAAAATAAATTATGATTATTTTGGTGATGAAAAAATCTATATTGATAAATTTCTAATAATACAAATTATATATAATTTATTAAATAATTCATATAAATATACTGAAAGTTCTGGAAAAGTTGATATTGAAGTGAATATTAAGAATGATATAGTAATTAATATTGAAGATACAGGTATTGGTATTGAATCTCAAGAAATTGATAAGATATTTGAAGCTTATTATAGAGGAAAATCATCTGAAGATATAAATGGTGAAGGTTTAGGTTTATTTAATGTTAAAAGAAATATTAATGCTTTAGATGGGGATATAAAAATTGATTCTAAAGTTAACAAGGGTACAAATGTGACTTTAATAATACCTAAAAAAATAAAAAAGGAGGAGAAATGATAAAGTTAGCTGATTTAAATGATTTGCAAGAAATTTTAAAAATAACAAAGAAAGCTGTTAATTTAATGAATGAAAATGGTAATGACCAGTGGGATAAAGATTATCCGACTAAAGAAATTTTTGAAAAGGATATAAAAAATAAAGATCTTTTTATAAAAAAAGATAATAATTATAATATATTAGGATTTGTAGTATTAAATGAAAAAGAAGCTGATGAGTATAAAAATTTAAACTGGTTATATGATAATGGTTTAATTGTTCATAGATTAGTAGTAAATATTAAATATAGAAAGCAAAATGTTGCAAGTGAATTAATGCATTTTGCTGAAAAAATGGCTATAAAAAAAGATTTATATTATATAAAAACTGATACTTATATAAAAAATACTCCTGCTTTAAAATTGTTTGAAAAATTCAATTATGATTATATAGACAATGTTAATTTTCGAAACAAAGAACATTCTTTTAAGTGTTTTCATAAAAATTTAAAGGAAAAAAGTAATTTGAGAAAATTTATGATGAAAGAAAGATCTAAAATTGATAAAAAAGATATGAAAGACAAACAAATTTTTAATAATTTAAGCAATAATAAAATTTTTCAAGGTGCAAAGGACATTTTCATATTTGTTAATTATAAAAATGAAGTTAATACTAAAAAAATTATTAATTACTGTTTTGAAAATAATAAAAATATATATGTTCCAAAGGTAATAGGTAAAGAAATGGAAGTAAGAAAAATTAAAAGATTTAATGATTTAGAGAGAAGTGAAATGGGGATATTAGAACCTAAGGAGTATTGTTCTAAATTTGAAAGTTTAGATTTAGTTATAATGCCTGGTTTAGCTTTTGATAAAGAAAAAAATAGATTAGGTTATGGTGGCGGATATTATGATAAGTTTTTAAATGAAAATCAGATTTATAAATTAGCAATTTGTTATGATTTTCAAGTTATTAGTTTTGTTCCAACAAATAAATATGATATTCCTGTAGATTTAATTTTAACAAATAAAAGAGTTTATAAATAAAAAATCCTCAATTAAGAGGATTTTAAATATTTTAAGATTTTATTTTGTCACAGTATAATTCATTATCAATAATCATACATTTAACTTTATAATCATCTTTATTTTCTTTTGTATTAGTTACATTATCAATATTGTATAGATTTTCATAATCAATTGATGTTCTTTCGCTGAGTGCCATAGGTTCAAGTTCATCTAACATGTGTTTTACAAGATTATTTTCATTTTTTCTCTTATATAATCCTTTCATAAAACACTCCTTTCTCTACTACTTATAATTTACTTACCCGCTTAAATGTTTTTCAATCAATTAATTTGAATTATTTAATTGATTGAAAATATATGATATAATTAAGAAAAATTCACTTAGGAGGAAAATTATGACAGAAATTTTAGATATTATTAAAAATAGACAACTAACATATGAACAAAGAGTATTAGAATTAGCTAGATATGCTGAGAATCAATTGGATGTTTTAAATATTAGCGATAAATGTCAAGATTTAAGAGATGAGGGGATAATTTGTGACCTGTTTGAAGGAAATGCCCCATATCGACCTAGATATATTGTTGTAGATTTTGAAAAATTTGTTAAAAATGGGTCTGAGTTTTTAGAATTAACACCACCTGAAAATTTAGATGATTTATTAAATAAGTTATTAATTTTATATAAACATATACCTTCAATATCTTCATTTCCTGTATATATTGGGAATTTAGATTATTTAATAGAACCATTTATTAAAGATGAAAAAAAAGATTATGAAAAAATCAAAAGATTTTTAATGCATATAGATAGGACAATAACTGATTCATTTTGTCATGCTAATTTAGGACCTAAAGATACTAAAGCGGCTAGTTTAATTTTAAAAGCTCAAAGAGAATTAGAAGTAAGTGTACCAAATATAACTTTAAAATATAACACTGAATCAACTGATAAAGAGTTATTTCAAGATTCTTTAAAAACTGCATTAAAAACTGCTAAACCTTCAATAGCAAATGATAAGATGTTTAGAAAAGATTTTGATGGTGATTATGCAATAGCAAGTTGTTATAACGGATTAAGAATTGGTGGAGGATCTTTTACATTAGTTAGATTAGTGTTAAAAAAATTAGCAGATAAGACAGATGATTATCAAGTGTTTTTAAATGAATTATTGCCAGAAGCAGTTAATCAAATGCTAGATTATATGGATGAAAGAATTAAATTTTTAATAGAAGAAACTAGTTTCTTTGAAACTAATTTTTTAGCAAAAGAAAAACTTATAGATAAAAATAATTTTAGTGCGATGTTTGGATTAGTAGGATTAGGAAATGTAGTTAATAAATATAGTGATTATAAATTTGGCCACGATGAAATAGCTGATAAAATGGGTGTTGAAATCATTGAAAATATTAATAATTTAGTTAAAAACCATAGTAATAAATATTGTAAAGGAAGTAATAATAAATTTTTATTACACGCCCAAGTTGGTTTAGATACTGATGATAATATTGCTCCTGGTTGTAGAGTACCTATAGGAGATGAACCTGATATAGTAACTCATTTAAATCAACTACCTAAGTTTCATTCTTTTTTCCAATCAGGAATTGGTGATATATTTCCGTTTGAAGAAACTTATAAAGATAATATAAAAGCAGTATCTGATATAATTGATGGTGCTATAAAAAAAGGATCAAGATATTTATCTATTTACTCATCAGATTCTGATGTTGTTAGAATTACAGGATATTTAGTTAAAAGATCAGAAATAGAAAAACTTAGAAATGGTGAGCCTGTGTTAAGAAATACAGCTCAATTAGGAAAAGGTGCAGTCGATAATCAACATGTATTAGATAGAAAAACAAAAAAATAAATAGGAGAATAGTGTGCATAAAAAAGGATATATTAGAAATATAATAAATTTCAGTTCTATAGATGGACCTGGAAATAGAACAGCTATATTTTTTCAAGGTTGTAATTTTAATTGTATAAATTGTCACAATCCAGAGACAATAAAAATATATAATAATTTATATAATAATGAAGAAGTTAAGTTATTAAGTGTTCAAGATATTTTAGAGATTTTGGATCAAAATAAGCCATATATTCAAGGGGTAACTATTTCCGGTGGAGAGTGTAGTGTACAATTTGATTTTTTATTTCATTTAGTAAAAACATTAAAAAAAGAAGGATTTGAAGTATATGTTGATACTAATGGTTCTTTAGAAATTTCTAAATTTCAAAAACTTTTGAGTATAGTAGATAAATTTATATTTGACTTAAAAGTTTTTAATTTAAAAGATCATAAAAGAATTACAGGCAAATCTAATATTAAAATTAAAAGGAATATTAAAATCGCAGGTATAAATAAAAAGATTTATGAAATACGTACTGTTGTTATTCCAAAAGAAATTGACAATATAAATAATGTTTACTTGATTTCTAAATTTATTAGTAGTATTGATGAATCAATTAGATATAAATTAATAAAATATAGAGATCACGGTGTGAGAAAAGATATGATCGACTCTTATACTCCTCAAAAAAAGCTTATGGATAAATTAGAAAAAATTTGTAGAAAAAATGGATTGAAAAATATAATTATAAAATAACCTTTATGCAAAAGTTTGTTTGTGTTAAAATTGATATAGGAGTTGATTTAATGATAAGTTTTTTAAAAGGGAAGATAGTTGATAAAGATTTAAATTATATTATTTTAGAAAATAATAATATTGGATATAAAATATTTACTTCCCAAGTAACTATTGATAGGTATTTAGGGAAAGAAAAAGATGATCAAGTTATAATTAATACTGAAATGGTTGTAAGAGAAGATGATATTTCATTGTTTGGTTTTTATACAAAAGATGAATTAAAAGTTTTCAATTTACTTAGAACAGTTTCAAGAGTAGGTGCTAAAAGTTCTTTAAAAATGCTATCAACTATGAATTATAAAGAAATTATTAGAATTATTAAAAATGGTGATTATAAACCTTTAAAAAAAGCTAAAGGCGTTGGTACTAAGACTGCTAAAAGAATAATTATTGATTTAAGTAAAAAAATGAAGGAAGAATTTCCAGAAATTAATAATAAAATTGATAAGGTTCCAAGCAGTACTATCAATACCGAAGCTTTAGAAGCTTTGATTGCTCTAGGATATTCTAAAAAAGTCTCTAAAAAAGTATTATCAAATTTTGATAACTCTAATTTACAAGTTGAAGAAATTATAAAAAAAGCATTGAAGTATTTTTAGGAGTATAATATGAGTGAAAGATTTATAACACCGTCTTTTAAAGAAGACGATATAAAAATTGAGAAATCTTTAAGACCAAAATTATTAGAAGATTATATTGGTCAGAAAAAAACGAAAGAAAAATTAGATATTTTTATTAAAGCAGCTAAAATGCGAGAAGAAGCATTAGATCATGTTTTACTTTATGGTCCACCAGGATTAGGTAAAACTACTTTGAGTCATATTATATCTAATGAAATGGATGTAAATATTCAAATAACTTCAGGACCAGCTATAGAAAAACCTGGAGACTTAGCAGCAATTTTAAATAAGTTACAACCAAATGATGTATTATTTATTGATGAAATTCATAGATTGAATATGGCTATTGAAGAAGTCTTATATCCAGCTATGGAGGATTTTGTTATTGATATTGTTATTGGTAAAGGCCAATCTGCTAAATCAGTTAGAATTGATTTGCCTAATTTCACTTTAGTTGGTGCTACAACAAGAGTTGGGAATTTATCTTCACCATTGAGAGATAGATTTGGAATGGTATTAAGATTAGATTTGTATTCTGAAAATGAATTGAAAAAAATTGTAAATAGATCTGCAAAGATTTTAGATACTCAAATTCAAGATTCTGCATCTTATGAAATTGCAAGAAGATCTAGAGGAACACCAAGAATTGTAAATAGACTTTTAAAAAGAGTAAGAGACTATTCAATGGTTGTAGGAGACGGAGTTGTTACAAAGAAATTAGCTATAAAGGCTTTAGATATGTTAGAAATTGATAAAGTGGGTTTAGATAAAATTGATAGAAAAATTTTAAAATCTATTGAATATAAATTTGATGGAGGGCCAGTTGGACTTAATACTTTATCAGCAGCTACAGGAGAAGAAACAGTTACTATTCAAGATGTATATGAGCCATTTTTAATAAAAAATGGATTTATACAAAGAACACCTAGAGGACGTATTATTACACAATTAGGACAAAAACATTTAGAAGGAAAGTGATAAAATGGATTTAAGAATCGGTCCGCATATATCGATTGCAAAAGGTTATAAAAAAGCTTGTGAAAATGCTTTAAAAATTAATGCAAATACTTTTCAATTTTTTACAAGAAATCCACGTGGCGGAAAAGCCAAAGATTTGGATTTTGATGATATAAATAGTGCTAAAGAAATTATGAAAGATAATGATATTGATCATTTGTTAGCACACGCACCTTATACACTAAATTTGGCTTCTAAAACGAAGAGAGTTGCAAAACACGGAATTGAAATGTTTAAAGACGATTTAAAGAGGTTAGAAACAATTCCTTCAGCTATGTATAATTTTCATCCAGGATCTCATACTGGACTAGGAATTAAAAAAGGAATTAAACAAATAACTGATGCTTTAAATTCTATTATAACAAAAGATTTAGAAACTACTATTTTACTTGAAGCAATGTCAGGTAAAGGAACTGAAATAGGAAAAAATTTTAAGCAATTAAAATCAATTATAGATAAAGTTGAACTTGATGAAAAAATTGGAGTTTGTATAGATACTTGTCATATTTATTCTGCTGGATATGATATTAAAAATGATTTAGATGGAGTTATAGAAAAATTTGACGATATTATTGGCTTAGATAGATTAAAAGCAATACATTTAAATGATTCATTAAAGCCTTTTAATTCTAATAAAGATAGACATGCAAAATTAGGAGAAGGTGTCTTAGGTTTAGAAACATTTTATAATATAATTAATCACCCTAAATTAAAAGGGATTCCTCTATTTTTAGAAACTCCTAATGAATTAAACGGATATAAAAAAGAGATAAAATTATTAAATAATAATTTAAAATAAATTAAATCTTCTAGTTTAAGAACTAGGAGTTTTATTTTTTTAATAAATGTGATATAATGTCTTTTGGTAACTAGGAGGACCTATGAAAAAGATTTTTTCAGTTATTATAATTTTTATATTTTCAATAACAATAAATTTTACTCAAGATCAAGTCAAAGTTGGATTGGATTATGAGAAAAATATTAATAATATTTCAATAACTTCAGATGATGATTTTTATATTAAAAATAGCAAAGATACTTATGATTTAAAACTTAAAAAAATAAAAATAGTTAAAGATGATTTTTATCACTTAAAATATAAAAAAAGTTTTGATAATATCAATAATGCAATAAGTATAGCAAATGAGTATAATAATGCATATATTCATTATGATGAAAAATATTATGTTTTTTTAGAAAGGTTTGATAATAAACAAGATGCTTATAATAAAAATATTAATGATTTTGATGTTATTAAATCAAATCAAAATATCTTGATTCAATATAAAAATAATTTGGTTTTTTCTTATAATAGTAATTCTGATTTAGAAATTGGAACAAAAGAGTTAATTAATTATAATGGAAATAGATATAGAGGTAATTTTTTATTTAAGAGATTTCAAAATAGTGATTTGACTGTTATTAATAAATTGCCTTTAGATAAGTATTTATACGGTGTTTTGCCAAATGAAATGCCAGCAGACTGGGATATAGAAGCATTAAAAGCTCAGGCTGTGGCTGCCAGAAATTATATATTATGTAATCTAGGAAGATTTTCAAAATATGGTTTTGATGTAACTGATAATATTATTTCACAAGTTTATAATGGTTATGATGTTGAGACTAAATTAACAAATCTAGCTGTTGATAAAACTGAAGATATTCATTTAAAAACAAAAAAAGATAAACTAGTAGTAGCTTATTATCATTCTAATAGTGGAGGGCATACTGAAAATTCTGAGAATGTATGGTCAAATAAGGTAAGTTATTTAAAAGGTGTTAAAGATGAGTTTTCAGAAAATGTGCATAATTCCATTTGGGAAAAAACTTATTTAAAATCAGAGATTTCAGATATATTAGCTGATAAAGAATATTATATTGGTCAATTAAAAGATGTCGAAGTAATTGAAAGATCTGAAAATGGACGAGTGTTGAAACTTAAGTTTAAAGGTAGTAATAATAATATAATTTTAGAAAAAAATGAAATTAGAAAGATTTTTGGTTACTCAAATATAAGATCTACTTGGTTTTATATTAATGGTAAAGAAGAAGACGAAGTAACGGTGGTTAATAATAAGGAATATAAGAATATTAAACTTTCAGATAAAAAAATCATTACTAAAAATGGTATAAAGAATATATCAGATGATGAAAAATTAGTAATTTATAATGGCAATGATTATAAAGAAATCAAATATAAAAATGAAGGA
Source organism: Bacillota bacterium (assembly GCA_051744845.1). Classification (GTDB taxonomy): domain Bacteria; phylum Bacillota; class Clostridia; order Peptostreptococcales; family Acidaminobacteraceae; genus JBNJDJ01. The sequence continues at coordinate 26,964 of JBNJDJ010000012.1, read as the reverse complement.
ATTGATAATGATAAAATCAAATTTGTAGGTAAAGGTTATGGACATGGATTAGGTATGAGTCAATGGGGAGCAAAAGTTATGGCTACTCGTGGTTATACTTACGAAGAAATATTAAAACATTATTATAAGAATACATATTTAGATAGGAGATAAGATGAAAAAAAGTGATTTTTATTTTGATCTACCAGATAGATTAATAGCTCAAGAACCACTTGAAAATAGAACTGATTCAAGACTTATGATTTTAGATAAAGAAGATGGTAATATTGAAGATGAGAAATTTAAAAATTTAATAAACTTTTTAGATAAAGGGGATACTTTGATATTAAATAATTCAAAAGTATTACCGGCTAGAATTTATGGTATTAAAGATACAGGAGCTAATGTAGAATTTTTGCTTTTAGAAAGATTAAAAGATAATATATGGAAGACATTAGTTAAGCCTGGTAAAAAGGCTAAAAAAGGTGCTAAATTCACATTTGGAGATGGTTTGTTAAGAGGTGAAATAATTGGATATGGTGACGGTGGAACTAGAAAAATTAAGTTTTTTAATTATGAGGGAAATTTTTTAAACGTATTAAATAAAATCGGAACAATGCCTCTACCTCCATATATAAAAAAAGAATTAAAAGAACAAGATAGATATCAAACAGTTTACTCTGAAATTGAAGGATCAGCAGCTGCACCAACAGCTGGTCTGCATTTTACCAAAGAATACTTAGATAAATTAAAACAAAGTGGTATTAATATAGGTTATGTTACTCTACATGTAGGGCTAGGAACTTTTAGACCTGTAAATACAGAAGAAATACAAGATCATAATATGCATTCAGAGTATTATGAATTAAATAAGGAAACTGCAGATTTGATTAATAAAACAAAGGAAAAAGGTAAAAAAGTTTATGCAGTAGGTACAACTTCTACTAGAACTTTAGAGTCAGTTTATAAAAAATATGGTAAGATACGTCCAGATTCAGATGAAACAGATATATTTATTTACCCAGGAAAAGAAATAAATGTTATTGATGGTTTAATAACAAATTTTCATTTACCAGAATCAACATTAATTATGTTAGTAAGTGCTATATCAACAAGAGAAAATATATTAAATGCATATCAAAAAGCAATTGATTTAGAATATCGATTCTTTTCTTTTGGCGATGCTATGTTTATTAAATAATTTGGAGGTTATATGAGTTTAAAGTATACATTATTAAAAGAAAGCAAAAAAACAAAAGCAAGATTAGGTAAAATAGAAACTTTACACGGAGAAATTGAAACTCCAATTTTTATGCCAGTTGGTACAAAAGCAACTGTTAAAGCAATGACTCCTGAAGAATTAAAAGAAATTGAGTCTCAAATAATTTTATCTAATACATTACATTTATATTTAAGACCAGGACATAAATTGATTGAAAAAGCTGGAGGATTACATGAATTTATGAATTGGGATGGGCCAATACTAACTGATAGTGGTGGATTTCAAGTTTTTTCATTAGCAGAATTACGGGATATAGAAGAAAAAGGAGTAAATTTCAAATCATTTATAGATGGATCTAAGCATTTTATATCGCCTGAAAAATCTATAGAAATACAAAATTCTTTAGGAGCAGATATAATTATGGCTTTTGATGAATGTGCTCCGTATCCAGCAGATAGAGATTATGTAAAAAATTCTCTTGAAAGAACTACTCGTTGGGCTAAAAGATGTAAAGAAGCACATAAAAATCCTGATACTCAATCTTTATTTGGTATTGTACAAGGAGGAATGTATAAAGATTTGAGAGAGCAAAGTGCTAAGGAAATTAAAGAAATTGGCTTTCCAGGATATGCTATAGGTGGTTTAAGTGTTGGAGAACCTAAAGACTTAATGTTAGAAGTTCTAGATTATACCACACCACTTTTACCTAAAGATAAGCCTAGATACTTAATGGGAGTTGGTACACCAGATTATATATTTGAAGCAGTTGAACGAGGTATTGATATGTTTGATTGTGTTTTTCCAACAAGAGTTGCTAGGAATGGTACAGCAATGACTTCAAAAGGCAGATTGAATATGAAAAATGCACAATTCAAAGAAGATTTCACACCTTTAGATAGTAAATGTGATTGTTATGCTTGTAAAAACTATACTAGAGCGTATATAAGACATTTGGTAAAAGAAAATGAAATTTTAGGAGCACGACTTGTTACAATTCATAATTTGAACTTTTTATTACAATTAACTGAAAATATTAGAGATTCAATAAAAGAAGATAGATTTTTACAATTTAAAAATGATTTTTATAAATCTTATGGTTATAATGAATAAATAATATAATAAAATTTAAAGGGAGGCAAAAATGAGTCAAACAGTAATATCAATTTTAATTTATGGTGGGATTATAGCAGCGTTTTACTTTTTCTTTATAAGACCACAAAGGCAACAAAAAAAAGAGGTTGAAGAGATGAGACAAAACCTAAAAAAAGGTGATGAAATTGTTTCAATCGGAGGAGTTTTAGCTCAAATTGTTAATATTGAAGGTGATAATTTAGTTATTAAAACAAAGCCTAATGAAGATTCTTTAACAATTAAAAGATGGGCTGTTAGACAAAAAATAAAAAAATAATTTTTTCTTTATCATTTTTTTCCACTATGATACAATAAAATCGGTATTAAGGAGGAATTATGGAACATATTAAGACTATTAAAATTGGAACAAATCATAAAATCAGTACAAAAGATGGATGTGGTGAGTGTCAAACATCATGTCAATCAGCTTGCAAAACTTCTTGTACTGTTGGAAATCAAGGATGTGAGCGAGACTAATAAGCAGCATTAGCTGCTTTTTTTTTGACATTTAAAGAAAGGGAAAAATGATTCATAAATTTAAAAAAGATGATTATAATATAGTACTAGATATTAATAGCGGTTCAATACATTTAGTTGATGACTTAATTTTTTATCTTTTAGAGTATTATCCAAATTTTGAAAAAAATGATTTTAAAAATAAATATAAGGAAAGTAAAATAAAAAAAGGTATTGAAGAAATCAAATCTTTGATAGATAAAGAACAATTATTTACTAAACAAGTAAAAAAGAATAATTTTGAAATATTTAATAAACCAGCTATAAAAGCTATGTGTTTGCATATTGCTCACGATTGCAATATGAAATGTAAATATTGTTTTGCTTCACAAGGAGATTATAAAAAGAGAAAAAGAGATTTAATGTCTTTGGAAGTTGGGAAAAAATCACTAGAGTTTTTAGCTGAAAAATCTAAAAACAGAAAAAATTTAGAAGTGGATTTTTTTGGCGGAGAACCACTTATGAATTTTGAAGTAGTTAAAAAACTTGTTAAATATAGTAAAATACTTGAAGAAAAATATAACAAAAATTTCAGATTTACTATAACAACAAACGGTTTATTATTAGATGAAGACAAAATTGAATTCATTAATAAACATATGGATAATGTAGTATTAAGTATTGACGGTAGAAAAGAAGTTAATGATCGTATGAGATATGATAAAAATCATAAAGGTACTTATGATAAGATTTTACCAAAATTTAAAAACTTGATAGAAAATAGAGATAAATTGTATTATCTTAGAGGGACTTTTACCGGATATAATACTGATTTTTCTAAAGATGTCCTACATTTAGCTAATAAAGGATTTAAATCTTTATCAATTGAACCTGTAGTTACCGATAAGGAAAATGAATATTCTTTAAAAGAAAAAGATTTAAAAAATATTTTTAAAGAATATGATATATTAGCTGAAAAATATATAGAAAGAAAGTTAAATAATAAAAAAAATGAATTTGAATTTTTTCATTTTAATATTGATTTAGATGATACTCCTTGCTATTTAAAGAAAATTAGAGGTTGTGGTGCAGGCTTAGAATATGTTGCTATAACACCGAATGGAGATATTTATCCATGTCATCAATTTGTTGAAAAAGATGAATTTAAAATGGGAAATATATCTACAGGTATAAATGATTATTCAATAGGTAATAAATTTAATGAAGCAAATGTATTAAGTAAAGATGATTGCAAAGATTGTTGGGCTAGATTCTTTTGTAGTGGTGGATGTCATGCAAATGCTTATAATGTAAATGGAGATTTTAAAAAACCTTATCAATTAGGTTGTGAAATGGAAAAAAAGAGAATTGAAAATTCTATATATATAAAAGCTAAGTTAGCTATGGAGGGTTAGTATGAATTACTCATTTGAAAAAAAATCACCTCAAATTCATAAAAGTTGTTTTACTGCTAAATCATGTGATATTATAGGAGATGTATCTATAGATGAATTTACTAGCATTTGGTATAAAACTGTTATTAGAGGAGATGTTGGTAAAATAAAAATTGGCAAAAATACTAATGTTCAAGATAATTCTGTAGTACATGTAGATAGTTCAAAAGAAACAATAATAGGTAAAAATGTAACTATAGGTCATAGTGCAGTAATTCATTCGTGTAATATAGATGATAATGTTCTTATTGGAATGGGAGCTATTATATTATCAGATGCAAAAATAAATAAAAATGTTATTATAGGAGCAGGAAGTTTAGTTACTGAAAGAACTGAAATACCTAAAAACTCTTTAGTTTTAGGTTCCCCTGCAAAGGTAGTAAGGGAATTAACTGAAAAGGAAATTGAAAAAATCAAAAAATCTGCTAAACATTATGTTGAATTATCAAATAAATATAAAAAATAATATATTAGGAGGATGAGTAAAGTGAGAAGTAAAAATAATAAGTCAAAGTTTTCATTAATTTTAGCAGCAATTTTATTAATTGTTTTTGTTTCAATTAATGGATTAAATTTAGGGTCATATAAAATAGATCCAATTCAAGATTCGGTTAAATTAGGTTTAGATATTAAAGGTGGTATTGTTGTTGTATATGAGGCACAGACTGATAAAAAAGGAGCAGAGCTTCAAAAAACAATGAACCAAGTACAAAGTGTAATGTCTAAAAGAATTGATGAATTTGGTTTAACAGAACCTAATATTACGATTCAAGGTGAAGATAGAATAAGAATAGAATTGCCAGGAGTAAAAAATACACAAGAAGCTTTAAAAGTAATAGGAGATACTGCTCAGTTAGAATTTTTAAGAGCTATTCCTCAAGGAAATCAATCTACACAAGTAATCCAAGATATGACTAAAGAAGATTTCAAATATGAAGAAGTTTTAAAAGGTAAGGATGTAAAAGATTCTTTTGTTACAAAAGATCAAAATGGAAATCCTGCTGTTGCTTTAGAATTAAATTCATCAGGTACAGATGCATTTTATGAAGCTACTAAAAAAGGTGGTCAAATACCTATAATGTTAGATGGGAAAGTAATTTCAGCACCAATGGCTGATCCAAATGAACCTATTGCAAATGGTGAAGCTATTATTTCAGGTGATTTTAGTTATGAAAGAGCATCGGCTTTAGCTTCATTAATAAGAGGTGGAGCATTACCAGTTGAAATGAAAGAAATTCAAACATCAGTAATAGGACCTACATTAGGTTTAAATGCAATGTCAAAAGCTGTAGATGCAGCTAAAATTGGTTTAGCGTTAGTAGTATTATTTTTAATAATCTATTATAAATTACCTGGATTTATTGCTTCAATCTCACTTTCATTATATGCATCGCTTTTATTAATAATTTTAAATGCATTTGGAGCAACTCTAACTTTACCAGGAATTGCTGGTTTAGTACTTTCGTTAGGTATGGCTGTAGATGCAAATGTTATTATTTTTGAAAGATTAAAGGAAGAATTAAAAAACGGAAAAACTGTGCGTTCATCATTAAATTTTGGTTATCAACGAGCTATGCGTACAATTATAGATGCCAATATAACTACATTAATTGCAGGTATTGTTTTATATAACTTTGGACAAGGACCTATTAAAGGTTTTGCAATTACATTGATGATAGGTATTGTAGCATCGATGTTTACAGCAATTATTGTTACAAAAGCAATTTTAATGAATGGATTAGTATTTGATGTATTTAATAATAAGAAATTTTATAGAGCATAGGAGGAAATAAAATGAATATTGCGCACAAATATAAAAAATGGTTTATATTATCAGCAATAATTATAATTGTTGGTATGGGCTTTGCATTTATAAATGGTTTGAATTTAGGGATAGATTTTACTGGCGGTACAATGTTAAGATATGAGTTTGAAGAAAAGATTGAGATAGATAAGATTAAAGATGTTTTGACTTCTTATGATTTAGATGAAGAAATTATACATGCAGGTAGTGAAAACCAAGAAGTTATTATTAGAACTTCTAAAAAGTCTTTATCTAATGACCAGAGAATAGAGATTAGTGAAAAGTTTGAAGAAAAATTAAATGGTACATTTTTAGGAGCTGAACAATTTAGTTCATCTGTAGGAAATGAAATTCGACAAAAAGCATTTACTGCTATACTATTAGCAGGTGTATGTATGTTAATATATATTTGGTTTAGATTTGAATTATTATTTGGTTTTGCATCGATTATTGCATTAATACATGATGTACTAATATTATTAGCAGTTTATGCAATTTTTAATATTCCAGTAAATTCATCTTTTATCGCTGCAATTTTAACAGTTGTAGGATATTCAATAAATGATACAATTGTTGTATTTGATAGGATTAGAGAAAATATAAGAAGAAAAAAATCTAAAAACAATTTTGAGATTGCATCATTAAGTATTGATCAAACAATTTTAAGATCTATATTTACATCTTTAACAACACTATTAGTAATAGGCTCTTTATTTGTTCTAGGAACTCCTTCAATTAAAGAATTTGCAACACCTTTATTAGCAGGGGTATTGGCTGGAACGTATTCTTCAATATTTATAGCTTCTCCAGTATGGGCAATTTTAAAAACAAAGAAGAGTTAATTAAAATAAGTTAAAAAAGAGATAAGGAGGATATTTATGCAATTTACTGTTATTTTAACGTTGATTTTTGCTATAATTATAGCAATATTTGCTGGATTAAATTCAGCTGTTGTTACTTTGAACTTATTAGTAACTCAATTTGAAATTTCGTTGGCAATTGTAATTTTAATTTCTGCAGTTTTAGGTGCAATTATTATGTACTTAGTAAATATTTTTAAGTCTTTGAAAAAATCAAAAAAAATTAAAAATCTCAAAAAAGAAAAAAGTTCATTAAATGATAAAATTAACAATTTGCATGATCAAATTGTAAAAAAAGATGAAAAAATTGATAAGATTCAAAAGAAATTAAATGATAAGGAAACTTTAAAAGATAAACAAAAGTAGGTGTTTATGGTAAAAAAACGTTGGAAATCAAATAAAAAGATTAATACAGATAAAATTGCAAAATTAACTAATGAACTAGATATCTCTTTTTTAACAGCTAAAATATTAATAAGCAGAGGATATGATACTGTAAAGAAGGCTAAAAAATTTGTTTATCCTGATATAAAGGATCTTTATGATCCTTTTTTATTTTCTAATATGCAAAAAGTAATTGATAGAATAAATAAAGCAATAAATAAAAATGAAAAAATTTGGATTTTTGGTGATTATGATGTTGATGGGATTTCTGCTATTTCAATATTAGTAAATTACTTTAAATCTATAGATTATCCAGTTGAATATTATATACCCGATCGTAAAAAAGAAGGATATGGTTTAAGTAAAGAAGGTATAGATCAAATATTTAATAAACAAGGGAATTTAATTATTACTGTTGATTGTGGAATAACTGCAGTTGATTTAGTTGATTATATTAATTCATTAAAAATGGATGTTATAATAACTGATCATCATAAATGTGGAGATAAGTTACCAGAAGCTTTTTCAATTATTAACCCTAAAGTCAAAAGTGATAATTATCCATATGATATGATATGTGGTGCTTCAATTGCTTTTAAAATAGTACAAGCTATGAGTAATGTAGAACAAAAAAAATGGTATAAAGACTATATTGAAATAGCAGCTTTTGCTACTATAGCAGATATTGTACCTTTGGTAGATGAAAATAGAATAATAACAAAAAAAGGTTTAGAAAGTTTAAAAAAACCTGTAAATACTGGGCTTAATGCCTTAATTGAAAATTCAGATCTTAAAAACAAAGAAATTACAAGTGGTATTGTTGGATATAGATTAGCTCCACAAATTAACGCTTGTGGTAGATTAGCAGATCCTTATTTAGGAGTTAGATTATTAACTACTAATGATGAAAAGGAAGCTTTAAAATTAGCTAGTAAATTATCTGATTTAAATAATCAACGACAAATGATAGAAAAAGCTATATTTTTAAAATCTAAACAATATATATCTAAAAATATTAATTTAGATAATACACCGCTTATTTTAGTAATAGGTGAAGGTTTTCATGAAGGAGTCATAGGTATTGTTGCATCCAGAATTGTTGAAAAGTATAATAAGCCTGCAATAGTACTTTCTAAAAATGAGAAAAATATTAAAGGTTCTGCTCGTTCTATTGGAAATTTAAATATGTTTGAGTTACTTAAAAGAAATAGTAAGTTTTTTAAAAATTTTGGTGGTCACAAAATGGCTGCTGGTTTGACTTTGAAAAAAGGTGTTTTTAAAGAATTTACTAAAACAATAAATGAAGATATAATTAAAAATATTAATCCGGATGATTTAACACCTATTTTACATTATGATGGTATAATAGAAAATAAGGATATTTTAATTAAAAAAATTGATGAATTAAATATTTTAAAACCATTTGGTATAAAAAATCCAAAACCTAAATTTATATATAAAGAAGCAAATGTTATAAATAAAAAATTGGTAGGAAAAAAGAATTCTCATTTAAAAATGCTTTTATCTAAAAATGATTTTACAATAGATGCTATTGGTTTTAATTTTGCAGATTATAATAAAATAATTAAAACTAATCAAAAAATAAATTTAGTTATTCAATTAGATATTAATGAATATATGGATATGAAGAATCCTCAATTTATAATAAAAGATATAAAAATAAGCGATACAAATAATAAAAAAGTAAACAAGAAAGCAAATAAAAGTACAAAAAATATGAAGGATAAATATATTAAAACTCTTTTTAAAAGTTTAAAAGAAAATAGTTTATATTTTTTACAAATAGACTTTGATAAAATTTCTTTTAAAAAAGATTCGCTAAAATCAGATAAAAATGATAAATTGATTTTAATTAATTCACTTGATTCTATTAACCAACTAAGTGAAAATAAATTTGCTGATTGGAATATTAATTTTAATACAATTGAAAATAATAGTAAAAAGGATATTCTTATTAATCCTATTTTAAAAAATGTAAATATAAAAAAATATGATCAAATAATTTTTTATGATATACCAATACGAAATAAAAATACAAAATTATGTAATTTTTTAAATAAAAATAGATTAAAAAATATTTTAAATATTTTTAAAAATATTCCAAATAAAAAAGAATTAATAAAAATATATAAATATATTAAAACTAAAAATAAAAATTTAGATATTAATAGATTAAAAAAACAAGTAAACGTTAATGAAATTAAATTACTTTTTTGTTTAGAATTATTAAAAGAAATAAAAATTATTGATTTTAAAATAGATTCAAATAACTTAGAAATTAAAATATTACCATTAAATGGTAAAAAAATGGATATTAATGAAAACGAATTATATATTAAGTTAAAAAAATTAAAAAAGAAAGGTATGGATTATGAATTTAGAAGATAAAATAAGAGTAATTAAGGATTTTCCTAAAGAAGGCATAGAATATATGGATATAACTACTGTTTTAAAAGATGGTAAAAGTTATAAAGAAGCTATAGATGAATGTATTAAATTAGCGGATAATTTAGACTATAATATTATTGTAGGACCAGAGGCTAGAGGCTTTTTAGTTGGTGCTCCTATGTCTTATGCTACAAGTACTTCTTTTGTTCCTATAAGAAAGCCTGGGAAATTACCTGCAGAAAAATTATCTTATGAATATGATTTAGAGTATGGTACAGATATTTTAGAAATCCATAAAGATGCAATAAATCCTGGGGATAAAGTATTAATAGTTGATGATTTATTAGCTACTGGTGGTACTGTAAATGCAGTTACAAATATGATTGAGGACTTAGGTGGAGAAGTTGTTGGATTAATATTTTTAATTGAATTAACTTTTTTGGATGGAAGAGAAAAATTAAAAGGATATAATGTTCAATCAATTTTAAAAAAATAGTTTAACTTTTTAAAAATATTGTGTATAATGAGCATACATAATTAATGGAAGTAGGTGATTGTATTACTCTTGATAAATATATAGATAAATTAATAGCAATTAATGATGAATATGATATTGAAATAATTAAAGAAGCTTATGAGTTTGGTAAAGAAGCTCACCAAGGTCAAAAAAGAAAATCTGGTGAAGATTTTTTCATACATCCGATTAATGTAACTTTAATTTTAGCTGAATTAAAGATGGATGAAGAAACAATTATTTCAGCATTATTGCATGATGTCGTTGAGGATACTAGTATTACAGAAAAAGAAATAAAAAATAAATTTGGAGAAAGAGTTGCTCTTTTAGTTGATGGGGTTACTAAATTAGGTACTATTCATTACGATACTAAAGAAGAACTTCAAGCTGAAAATTTGCGTAAAATGTTTTTAGCTATGGCTGAAGATATAAGAGTAATTATGATTAAATTAGCAGATAGACTTCATAATATGAGAACTTTAGAGTATATGCCAGAACATAAGAAAAAGGAAAAAGCTAGAGAGACTTTAGAAATATATGCTCCTATAGCTCATAGATTAGGTATATCTAAGATAAAATGGGAATTAGAAGATAGATCATTTAAATATTTATATCCAGATAAATATAGAAAGTTAGTTGATAAAGTTAACTTTAAAAGATCTGAAAGAGAAGAAATTATAAATAGAAATATAAATTTTTTAAAAGAGAAAGTAAAAGATCAGGTAACTGATGATTTCACTATTTATGGAAGAGCAAAACATTTTTATAGTATTTATAAAAAAATGGTTAATAAAAATAAAAAGTTTGAAGAAATTTTTGATTTAACAGCTATTAGAATTTTAGTAAAAGATGTTAAAGAATGTTATGCTATACTAGGTTTATGTCATACAATTTGGAAACCCATTCCTGGTAGGTTTAAAGATTATATTGCTATGCCTAAAGCAAATATGTATCAATCTCTTCATACTACTGTAATAACAAATGATGGTAAAACTTTAGAAATTCAGATTCGAACTGAAGAGATGCATAGAGTTGCTGAATACGGGATTGCTGCACATTGGATTTACAAAGGAAAAAAAGGTGTAAGTCAAAAAGATATAGAAAAACGACTTGCATGGATTAAAAGGATTATGGAATGGCAAGATGACCTTTCAGATCCAACTCAATTTATGGATTCTATTAAAGTGGATTTATATGAAAATGAAGTTTTTGTTTTTACACCTGATGGAGATGTATTTGAACTTCCAAGTGGTTCAACGCCGCTGGATTTTGCTTATAAAGTTCATACTGAAGTAGGACATCAATGTGTTGGAGCAAAAGTTAACGGTAAAATTGTCCCTTTAAGTTATGAATTATCAACAGGTGAAATTGTTTCTATTTTAACTAAAAAACAATCTGGACCATCTAGAGATTGGTTAAATATTGTAAAGTCGAATACAGCTAAAAATAAAATTAAAAGATGGTTTAAAAAAGAAAGAAGACAAGAAAATATTGAAAAAGGAAAAACAATGTTTGATAGAGCCATTAAACGTTCTGAAGTTTCTTTTAAGAATGCTTTAAAAGATAAATGGATTAATCCAATATTAAAAAAATTAAGTCTAGATTCAATTGAAGATCTTTATGAAGCTTTAGGATATGGTGGAATATTATTAAAGCAAGTTGTTCCTAAAATTAAAGAAGCTAAAAGAAAAGAAGAAAAAGATAAGAAAAGTAAAAAAGAAAGTTCAAATGGAAAAATAGATAAAAGACGTAAAGTAAATGAAGGCGTTTATGTTGAAGGATTTGATGAGATTGTTACAAGATTTGCAAAATGTTGTAATCCTTTACCTGGAGACGATATAATAGGTTATGTTACAACTGGTAGAGGTGTGACAATTCACAGGACTGATTGTCCTAATATGAAGGATCTAAAAAATAATCAAGAAAGATTTATTAATGTTTATTGGAAAAATTCTCATGAAAATATTTTTGAAGCGAGAATTAAAATAATTGGTCGTGATAGAAAAGGATTACTTTCAGAAATAACTATATTAATTAATGAAGAAAATTTTATTGTAAATGGATTAAATGCAAGAAAAGATAATAAAAAGCGAGCTATCATTGAATTAACTGTAGAAATAGACAATATTAAGCATTTAAATAAACTAATTGAAAAAATAAAGAAAGTAAAAGGAGTTATTGAAGCAGATAGAATAATTAATTAGGAGGATTTATGCGAGCAGTTGTCCAAAGAGTAAAAAGATCAAATGTTAAAGTTAATGGTCAAATAATAGGAGAAATTGATAAAGGGATTAATTTATTATTAGGTATAAAAAAAGGTGATACTTCTGAAGATTTAAAGTATTTAGCAGAAAAAATTGTTAATTTAAGAATTTTTGAAGATTCAGATGGGAAAATGAATTTATCTTTAGTAGATAAAAAATATGATTTGTTAATTATACCTCAATTTACTTTATTAGGAGATTGTAGAAAAGGTAGAAGACCAAGTTTTTTTGAATCAGCAAATCCTGAAATGGCAAGAAAATTTTATAAAGATTTTATTAATTATATTAAAAAAAATTATGATATTTCTGTTCAAACAGGTGAATTTGGTGCACATATGGATGTAGATATTCAAAATGATGGGCCAGTTACATTATTAATTGATAGTGAAAAGGAGTTTTAGTAAATATGTTAATAGAAAAAATTAAAGTTGGTGTTTACCAAACTAACACATATATAGTTGCAAAGGACAAAGGTAAAGAAGCTATTATTATAGATCCAGCTGGTGATTTTGAAAGAATAAAATCGATTATAAAAAAATATAATTTAGATTTAAAATATATTCTTTTAACTCATGGCCATGGAGATCATATAGGAGCAATTAAAAAGTTAAAAGAAAAATATGATTTAGAAATTTATATTCACAAAGATGATGAGTATATGTTAAAAAATAGTAAATATAATTTAACATACAAATTTGGTGAAGAAATTGAAATTGCGCCTGATAAAACGTTTAAACATGGAGATAATTTAAAAGTAGGCCAGTTAGATATTGAATTTATCCATACTCCTGGGCATACCAAAGGGAGTTCATGTATAAAAATAAATTCATATTTATTTTCAGGAGATACTTTATTTTATAATTCAATAGGTCGTACAGATTTAGAAGGTGGAGATAAAGATAAAATTTTAAAATCTATTAAAGAAAAATTGTTAGTACTTCCTTCAGATATAAAAGTCTATCCAGGGCACGGAGCTCAAACGACTATTAATAATGAGCGTTTAAAAAATCCCTTTTTCAGGTGATTAGATGATAAATGTGAAATTAATAAATCATAGTTACAAATATAATATTACGCAATTATTAAATATCTTCTTTGAAGAAATTTCTTTTGATGAAGATATAGATAATTGTGTTTTTTATTTAGAAAATCAGTTAAACGTAGATGATGAATTAGTTGAAGTAAAAACTAGATTATTTAAAAATGGTTCTTTATTAGATGAAAATAAAATTATTAAAAAAAATAAAAGTGAAATTGACAAGTTTTTAAAAAATTATCATCAAAGATTAATTAAAAAAAGTATATATATAATTTTAAAAAAATATATAAAGCCTAATTCAAAATGGGGAATATTAACAGGTATGAGACCTGTAAAAGTTGTATTTAAATACTATAAATTAGGATATAATTTTTCTGAGATTAAGGATATTTTAAAAAATGAATTCTTGATTGATGATGAAAAGATTAAATTAATAACTAATATTGCTAAAGTAGAAAAAGACTTTTTATATCCTTTAGATAAAAAAATATCTATATATATTTCTATACCTTTTTGTATCACTAGGTGTTTATATTGTTCTTTTCCTTCTAATATTATTTCTAAGAAAAAAAATAAAGTAAATAGATATGTTAAATGTTTAATAAAAGAGATGAAAAAAGTTTTAAAAGTTGTTAAACAAAAAAAATTAACGATTGATTCTATATATATTGGAGGAGGTACTCCATCTACTTTAGAAACTGACCAATTAAAAGAACTTTTATTATTTATTTCTAAAAATATTAATATGGATAAGATTGAAGAATATACATTTGAAGCAGGCAGGCCAAACACAATTAATAGTAAAAAATTAGAGATTTTAAAAAAATATAATGTTAGTAGAATATGTTTAAATCCTCAAACAATGAATAATGAAATATTAAACAATATAAATAGAGACCATTGTTCTAAAGATATTATTGAAAAATATAAATTAATTAAAAAATATAATTTTAATTCTATAAATATGGATTTAATTATTGGTTTACCTAATCAAACATTTGAAATATTTAAAAATACATTAAAAAGTATAGTGAATTTATCACCTGATAATATTACAATTCACTCGTTAGCTTTAAAAAGAGGATCAAAACTTTATAATAATGATTATCAATTTGATGATATTAGTGTAACAAGAAAATCTATGGATTATGCTAAGTCTGTTTTAAATAAAACTTATCATCCATATTATATGTATAGGCAAAAAAACATTGCTGGCAATTTAGAAAATATTGGATTTTGTAAAAATAATAAACAATCGCTTTATAATATTAAAATAATGGAAGAAAAACATACTATTTTAGCTTTTGGTGCAGGAGCAGTTAGTAAAATTTCATATTATTCTACAGATAGATTTGATAGAGTTGCTAATTCTAAGGGACTTGAAGATTATATGAAAAGAATAGATGAAATGGCTGATAAAAAGATAAAAAAAATTAATAATGTTTTATAATAAAAAAAGCTATCAATCTTGATAGCTTTAATTTGTATAATGATTATAAAGTTGGCTTATTAGACCATCTTCTTCAAATAAGAAATCTACTCGGTTTGGTTTATCTTTAACAATAGATTTAATTTTTTTATTATTAGTTATTAATAAATTATCATTATTAATTTTTATCCCTATTTGGTCTAAATCAAATTTATATTGTTTGGTAGTATATATTAAATGAGAAGTTAAATTAGTATTATTATTTTCATCAAAATTTTGTAATTTTTTATAATATTTATTATATGTTTTGACAAACTTTAAAATCAAATTTTCTACAATATTTACTTTATTATTAATTTTCATTTTTTTATATTTTTTCATAGCTTTATAAAAATTATTGTATAATTCATTTTCAATATTATCATTTTCAAATTGTGCATGAAATTTTCTTTCAGCTTTTTGTACCATATTTTTTTGGTTTTCTTTTTTCTTTAAATTTTTATGAATAGTTGGATGTGTATATTTTTTAATTCTCATAAAACACCTCCTATGTTCTTCTTAATAATAATATCGGAAGTATTAAAAAAAATTTAAATTGTACTAAGATATAATATTTTTGTAGAAATCGGTTCTACTAAGACATTTTTACCATTAAATGAAAAGAATTTTTCGTAAGATGCTTTATTTTTGTTTACTACTACATTCCATTTACCTTCTTTAGGCAATTTGATTTTTTGTTGTTTTGAACTAGCATTGTGTATTACTACAATATTAGACCATAAATCTCCATTAGCAAAATCACTTAAGTTATAAGCAATTACACTATCGTTAGTATCTAAAAAATTAAGATATTTATTAATTTTTTCTTTAGTATCACACCTAAAAGCAGGATGTTTTTTTCTTAATTTAATTATTTCTTTAAAATAATCTACTAATTCTTGATTTTCATTTTTAAGATTCCAATCAATTTTATTTATTTCATCAGAAAGGTTATAAGTATTACCAATCAAATTCTTTGTTCTCATAAACTCTTGCCCAGAGTGAATAAAAGGTATACCTTGAGATAATAAAATAATTGATGTCGCTAATTTGTGCATATCTTTAATACTACTTTCATTTTTATCAGGATTAGAAAGTTTCAATTTATCAAAAAGTGTGTAATCATCGTGGGCCTCTACATAATTTACTATCTGATTTGGACTACTATTATCTAGATAATTAAAATTACCATTATAATTTACTGAACCTAATATACCAAATTGCACATCTGATTTTTTTTCAAAATTTCCACTTACAAATCCTTTTTCTTTTTCATCAAAATAAGATCCATTAATGCCATCTCTAGTATAACCATTAAATTGTGCTATATTTTTCAGTTTAGAAATGTTTTTTAAATTAGCTTTTCTATGTTCATCTAAAACTTCTCCTAAATTCCATCCTTCTCCAATCATAGTTATAGAAGGATCGATTTCATCCAGTTTTTCTCTAATTAAATTCATAGTTTCAATATCCATAAGTCCCATAAGATCAAATCTAAATCCATCCATTTTATATTCTTTTGTATAAAATAATATAGAATCTAATATGAATTTTCTAACCATTTTTCTTTCAGTAGCTATTTCATTTCCACATCCAGAACCATCTGCAAATTCACCATTTTCTTTTTTTCTAAAATAATAGTCTGGCAATATATTATTAAAAGACATAGTATTTTTGTTATATACATGATTAAAGACTACATCCATAGTAACTTTTAAGTCTCTTTTATGAATTGCTAAAATCATTTCTTTAAATTCTTTTATTCTACAGCTAGGATCATTTGGATTAGTTGAATAAGATCCATCTAAGGCATTATAATTTTCAGGGTCATATCCCCAATTATATCTACCAGTTGGATTTCTTTCGTCAATTGTTTCAAAATCAAATATAGGCATAAGTTGAATATGTGTAATACCTAAATTTTTAATATATGAAAGTCCTGTATCAATATTTTTATTATATTCAGCTAGTCCCAAAAATTTAGCATTATGTTTGACTTTAGAGCTTTTATCATAAGTTATATCTCTAACACTTAGTTCATAAAAAATTGCGTTATTTATTTTAGAAAAATCAGTTTTATAGTATTTATCCCACCCTTTGGGATTAAGTCTATCAAAATTTATAACTGCTCCAGTATTTCCATTAAGTCCTACACCTTTAGCATAAGGATCTACTACAATATTTTTAGTAGTTTCTAAATCAATTAAATAATTATATAATTGATTATGTAGATCTCCTTTAACAGTAACTTCCCAAGTTCCTTTTTCACTTTTTTCCATAGGGACTACTTTTCTATTATATAAAATAAGTTCTACAGATTGAGCTGTAGGTGCCCATAATTTAAAAGTTGTATAATCTCTATTATAATTTGCTCCTAAATCATTATGTGGATAAAAATATAATTCATTGAACTCTTTAGTATCAAAGACATGTCTTAAATTAATTTTGAAACTACCTAACCCTTTGATATTTAACATATGAATTTTTGAAATATCAATATTATTTTTTAATTTTAAAATGTTTTCTTTATAACTTATAAATTCATTATCATAATTTTTATTAAAAGAAAAATCATTTAAGCTTAAATTTTCATGTTCTAAAAATTCAATTTTTAATTCATTTAATTTATCCATATAGACTTTTAGTTCTTTTTGTTTAGTTTTATAATACATAAATCCTCCTTAGTTGATTACCTTCAATTATATCATTAATAATTATTTATGTTAATTAATTTATAATTTTGATTTAAATTATTATTATTTTAATGTATTATATAAATAATAGTAGAATATTTGGAGGAAATATGAATACAAAAGATGTTTTAAAGAAATTAAAAAAAGATTTAATAGAATCAGAATTTATAGAAAAAAAAGACCATATTTATATTCAAAAATTTTTCAAATCACATAAAAATATTAGTAATGTTATTGAATTAATTCAAAACCAAAATTTTAATTCAATTCATATATTTGAAACTTTTGAACCGCTTTTACAAATTCTATCTAATAACAATTTACCTGATAAGCCAATAAAGTATTTTTATAATTATACATTACTTCAATCTTTTCCAAATGTCATAGAAAATAATATTGAAAAAAAATACAATAAATTAACTAAAACTTATTTAACAATTTTAAGAACATTTATTGATTTAGAAATAAATCATTCTTATGATACTTGGGAAAGTAAGTATGCAATTAAATTTTTAAGTAATAAAGAAATTTCTAATTTAGAAAATCCTGAAGAATATCTACGGTTTATTGAATATTTTAGAAAAGATTATGTATATGAAATGATGAAACTAAACCAAGAATATATTGGTTATTCTACATTAAAACATGTAAGTGGAGTACATTTCTTAGCTTTAAATATTGCTAGACAATTAAAAAAAGCAGGAATAAAAGTAGATTTAGGAAGAGTTTCAGGAGCAGCAGCAGGACATGATATTGGCAAATATGGATGTAAAAAAAATGAACAAAATAGAGTTGCTTATTATCATTATTATTATACTGGTCAGTGGTTTAAAAAAAGAGATATAACATATATAAGAAATGTTGCAATTAATCATTCTACTTGGGATTTAGAATTAGAAAATTTATCTTTAGAGTCTTTGATTTTAATATATGCTGATTTTAGAGTTAAAAATAAAAAAGATAAAAATAATAATAGAAAAATGAATTTTTATACTTTAAAAGAAGCTTTTGAAGTGATTTTAAATAAATTAGATAATGTAGATAAACAAAAAGAACAAAGATATAAAAGGGTATATCAGAAATTGTATGATTTTCAATCTTTTTTATTAAACATTGGTATAAATATTAAACCTGATGATTCATACAATACCTCTGAATTTAATACTGACCAATGGGAATATCCTATTATGAGTGGAGACCAAGTTCTAAACAACACTATATATTTATCAATCGAACATAATATTGAGTTAATGTATAGATTAAGAAATGAGACTTCTCTTAATAATTTATTAGAAAAAGTTAGAAATACAAGAAATTCTACAATGCTTAGAGGATATATTGAAATATTTAATGAATACTCTACTTATTTAACTCAGAAACAAAAGATTATAGTAATTGATTTTTTATTTTCTAATTTAATGTCTAAAGAAGAAGATATTCGAGAAATGTGTTCAGTTTTAATTGGAAAATTGATAGCATCATATGATGAAAAATTAAGAAAAGAATTACCTAAATCAGTTTTGAAAAAGGAATTTAAAGTAAATTCTTTATCACTATTTGAAAAATATATTAAAATGTTTTTAAGTCCACCTAATAAAATTTTAGAAAAACATAAAGAATTAATTTCTTTTAGTTTAAGAGGAATGGTTAAAGGATATTTTGAACTTATAGATGAAAATAAGTTTAGTGAAAGTGTAGATATTTTACTAAGTTTTTTTAATAAAAATAATTTAAGTGACAAGCATGAATTTTATTTATTGAAATTAACTAGAATTTTAAAGTATAAAAAATTTAGTGATGAACAAAATGATTTAATTATTGCATTTATTATTAATTTAATGGAATCTGATGATACTAAATTAAAACTTAGAGCATTTAATTCTTTTTATGAAGTATATCCTTATATTAAACAAAAAAAGTTAATTAAATATAATTTAAAAGAAAAATTACAAAAAAATATTTATAGTAAAAAAAATCCTGCGGAAAATTATGCATGGTTTAAATTAGCAGAAGTGCTTAAATGTGATGAAGAAATTATTGATTCATATCGTCAAATATGCTTAGATGATTTAAAGTATACTTCCGATATATTTTTAAGTAATCTAAAAACAGCTACATACGATATTTCTAAAAGATTCCAAATTGAATTGCTTATTAGAAATACTATATTATATGATTATTCAAATATATTTTATACAGCTCAGCATTTATGTAATCTATTAAAAGTAAGTGCTCTTGAAAGTGTTAGAAACACTGCTGGAAAAAGTTTAATAGAGATTTTTCCTCATTTATCTTTTGAACAAAAAAATGATATAGTTATCGAATTAATACGTGCTTTAGAAATGGAAAGTTATGAATTTACTAAATATATTCCTGAGTATTTAGGAAAATTATTAATACACTTGAAACCTGTTGAATTTGATGAAATAATTGATCATTTTCATGATGAATTATCAAAAAAACAAGCCAAAGTTATTGCGCTTTTTCAAAAAACAATAGGTGTAGCATTACAAGATTTCTCTGAGTATAAAGCTATATATTCTATAGATGATGATGAATATAAAGAAAAGCTAAAAAGACTTTTAGGTATTATTATGTCTGCATTTTCTTATGACGATTGTTTTATACAGCAAATTGCATTAAGTGTGATAGGTATAGATATCTTTAAATCTGATCAATTATCATTAGATGAAAAAAAAGAGATTTTCGATATAATTATAAAGAAATTTTTAACACTTTTAGATGAAAATAATGAGATAAATGATTTAATTTTTGTAAATAATTCTTCGGCATTAAAACAATTATATAATTTTATTGCTGAATATAGATTTGAAAAAGGTGAAATGAAATTACCAGTTTTATCTAATGTAGCTTTCTTTCCAGGTGCTTTTGATCCTTTTTCTAAATCACATAAACAAATTGCTAAAAAGATTCAAAAAATGGGATTTGAAGTATATTTAGCTATTGATGAATTTTCTTGGTCTAAAAAGACTCAACCAAATTTAATAAGAAGAGAAATTGTTCAAAGGTCAATTACAAAAGAATTTAATATTCATATTTTACCAAAAGAAATTTCTATAAACATTGCTAATGATAAGGATATGAGATATTTGCAAAATAAATTTGATAGACAAAAAGTTTATCTTGTAGTAGGTTCAGATGTTATTTTAAATGCTTCAGCATATAAAGACTTTAATTCTTTAATTATGAAGTTTCCGCATGTTATATTTAAAAGACATAAAGAACGAAAAGAAAATGTCATTAAAAAGTTTAATAAAATTACTAATAATTTACCTAACGAAAGCAAAATTTTTGAATTAGATAAAGAATTTGAATTTATTTCATCTACTCAAATAAGAAATTATGTCGATGATAATAAAGATATATCTGATTTAATTGACCCTATTGCTCAAAATTATATTTATGATAAAGGATTATATCAAAGAGAGCCGGAATATAAAAATACAATAACTACTAAGTCGTTACAAATAGAAGTTTATGAAAATCCTAATTATGATTTGTTAAAAGAAATTAGTAAACTTGATAAAAGTAAAAGACTATTTAGTGTATTAAAAAGATTATCTAGAAAATTAAATTTTAGAGTGTTAGTACTTAAAAATATTAGTAAAGATAGTGAAATTATAGGTTTTTGTGCATTTCACTGGCTAAGATCATTAAATGTTAATAATGAGTTTGAAAATAAAGAGATGATGGAATATGTTATAAAAAATTCTATAGGAAGAATTTTAGTTATTGATACAATAATTGAAAATAAATTATCAGAGTATAATAATATTTTAGAAATGGTACTTTCTGAAACACTTTCTTTTTCAATAGCTAAAGATTATAGTTACGGAGTATATTATGATAGATTTAGAAAAGAGTCTAATAAAAAGATTAGTAATTTATTAAAAACTCATGGATTTTTAAAAATTAAAGGGGATATTGATAAAATAGCTTATGCAACAGATATGTCAGCTCCTTTAGTTTTAAATTTAGATTTAAAATCAATGTTTAAAGATGAATTTAAGAAAAATTTTAAGATGAAACAAGTATTTAAAAAAACTAGATATAGATTACAAAAAGCAATAACAAAATTATATCCTGGCAATTTACTTTTAAATTATAATAGAACAATGCTTTATGAAAATTTAATTAAAGAAGTATGTAAAGTAAATAATGTAGATACGGAAATTACTGAAGATAGTAATAGAGGTGAATCTATTTGTGTTCCGTTTGGTGCGATTTTTAAGCGTTGGATTTTGCCAAATACTATTACGAAAACATTACATACTGAAAAGTATTTTAATAAAGATCTATCTTATCATGAAATTAAATCATCACCTTATTATATGGATTTAGAAAATCAAATAAAAATGATAAAATCTTTTGATAAGCCAGTTATTTTAGTTGATGGATTATTAAATAAAGGTTATAGAATAAAAGTATTAGAACCACTTTTAGAAAAATATGATATTGAAGTTAAAAAGATGATAGTAGGTATATTAAGTGCTAATGGAAAGTCTATAATTTCTAATAATTCTTTTGATGTTTCTTCAGCTTATTTTGTACCAAATATTAAAGTTTGGTTTTATGAATCAAGACTATATCCATTTATTGGTGGGGATGGTGTTTGGAGAGAAACAAAACCATTTAAGAAATTTATTAATTCAGTAAATATGATTTATCCATATACTAATCCTAAATATATTAAAGGAGCTAAAAAAGAAGATATAATGAATTTATCAGAAGTAGCATTAAAAAATGCATTAGATATTATGAAAGTTGCAGAAAATGAATATCAAATTAGTAGAAATAGAGCTTTAACATTAGAAAGATTAGGAGAAGTAATCATTGATCCTAGATTGCCAGACCATGGTAAAAATATACACTATGATTTGCATATTAATCCTAGTCAATATATTTTAGAAGAAATTAATCGTTTAGAAAGATTAAAGTAGTATAGAGAAAAATTATACAATAGACTTTAGTATAAAAAATTATAATTCTAAAAATTTAATAAATTATTATATAATAAATTTAAGATGAAAATAAGATTATGAGGTGATTTTTTGGAAAAAATATATTTAGACAATGCAGCTACTTCTAAAGTAAAACCAAAAGCTGTAAGAGAAGCTATGATTAATTATTATGATAATTGTGGATGTTCTCCTGGACGCGGAGGTTATAAATTATCATTAGATGCTAGTAGAATATTACTTGAAACTAGATCAAATATTTGTAAATTATTTAACATTAATAAACCTAAAAATGTAGTTTTAACACATAATATTACTTATGCATTAAATATGATTATTAAGGGATTATTAACTTCTGATGATCATGTAATCACTACAAGTATGGAACATAATGCTGTAATTAGACCACTTAATTTTTTAAAAGAAAATATTGGATTAGATATTGATTATGTTAAAGCAAATAAATACGGTGAAATAAATTCAGATGATATAAAAGAAAAAATAAAAGATAATACTAAATGTATTATAACTACGCATGCATCTAATGTTGTAGGAACGTATTTACCTATAAAAGAGATTGGTGATATTGCTAAAGAAAACAATTTAATTTATGTATTAGATGCTGCTCAAACTGCTGGTAGTAAAGAAATTAATCTTAGTGAGTTAAATATAGATATTTTAGCATTTACTGGACATAAAGGATTATTTGGACCTACTGGAACTGGTGGATTTATTTTGAATAGTGATTTAAAAGATAAAATAGATTCTTATATACAAGGTGGAACTGGAAGTATATCTGATAAAGATTATCAACCAGACTTTTTACCGGATAAATTTGAAAGTGGAACTTCAAATACTATAGGTTTAGCTGGGTTAAATGCTGGTATCAAAGAAATTTTAGAAATTGGTGTTTCAAATATTTATAATAAGAAAAAAAAATTAACTAAAAAATTAATACAAGGTTTTGAAAAAATTGAAGGATTAACTGTTTTAGGAACAAAAGATGAAACTAAACAAACTTCTACAATATCTGTTAATCTTGAAGGTTTTGATTTAGGTCAACTTAGCTTTTTACTTGATGATAAATATAATATTATGACTAGATCAGGTCTTCATTGTGCTCCTTATGCACATAAAACTATAAAAACGTATCCAGAAGGTACATTAAGATTTTCAATAGGTTATTTTAATACTGAAAAAGATATTGATGTAGCTATAAAATCATTAAAAGAGATAGTAAATTAAAAATTTTAAGGCTTTATAATATAATAATTTATTATATTATGAAGCTTTTTATATTAAAAAAATTGTTAAATAGACAAAAATATGATAAAATAGTGCAAACGATTGCATTGATTGTATAGGAGGATATTTATGAATGAATTTGCACTAAAACATAAACCTAAAAGTAATATGGCTTTTGCTTATAATGAAGAAGAAATTGAACTTAGATTTATGGCAAAAAAAGATGATTTAGCTAAAGTAAAAATTTATTGTGGAGATAAATATGATTTAGATAATTTTGAATTTATAAAAATGGATAAAAAATTTAGTGATGAAAAGTATGATTATTTTGTCAAAAAAGTTACTACATCTAATAAAAGATTATCATATTTATTTAAGCTATTTGATAAAAAAAATAATGTTATTGGTTATTTTACAGAATGGAAATATATAAAAAATCTAGATATAAATGATAAAGAGATGCTAGAAAAATATTTAATGCATTTTCCATATATAAATAAAGTGGATGTTCATAAAACACCTGACTGGGTAAAAGGAGCTGTTTTTTATCAAATTTTTCCTGAGCGTTTTAAAAATGGAGATGATAATTTAAGTCCTAAAAATAAAGTTAAATGGAATAGTAAACCAACAAGGACTAATTTTTTTGGAGGAGATTTAATAGGAATTAAAAACAAATTAAATTACCTTGCTGATTTAGGTATTAATGCTATATATTTAACTCCTGTATTTGAAGCAACTACTAATCATAAATATGATACAATTGATTATAAAAAAATTGATCCACATTTTGGAACAAAAAAAGATTTGAAAGATTTAGTAAAAAAAGCGCATTCATTAGATATAAAAGTTGTTCTAGACTGTGTTTTTAACCATTCAGGATATATGTTTGATAAGTTTTTGGATGTTAAAGAAAAAGGTAAAAAAAGTAAATATTCCGATTGGTTTTATATAAAAGAATATCCAGTAAGTGTTAAAAAAAGAAATTATGAAACTTTTGGTTTTGAACCTAAAATGCCTAAGTTAAATACTTCTAATCAACAAGTAATTGATTATTTAATTGAGGTTTCAAAATATTGGATAAAAGAAGCTGATATTGATGGTTGGAGACTTGATGTAGCTAATGAAATAGATCATCATTTTTGGAGAAAGTTTAGAAAAGAGGTAAAATCAGTTAAAAAAGATATATTTATTGTAGGAGAAGTTTGGCATAATTCTTATCTTTGGTTATTAGGTGATCAATTTGATTCTATTATGAATTATCCAATTCAAACTGCTTGTTTAGAATATTTTGCTAAAGAGAATATAGATCTTAATGAATTTAAATATAAAGTTAATCAAACATATTTTGATTATTCTACTCAAGTAAATGAAGTTATGATGAATTTATTAGATAGTCACGATACTCCAAGATTTATTACACAAGCAAAAGGTAATAAAGAAAAATTAATTTTAGCTTTTATATTTGAGCTTTTCTACTTAGGTTGTACTTCTGTATATTATGGAACTGAAATTGGAATTACAGGAAAAAATGATCCAGATTGTAGAAAAACAATGAAATGGGATAAAGAAAAGTGGGATAAAGATTTATATAAAACATACAAAAAGTTAATTCAAATTTCTAATAATAATGATATTTTTAAAACTGGAGAGTTTAAATGGATTGATAAAAATAATATATTAGGATTTAAACGTAAAAATATAAATGAAGAAATTATTATTTTAATAAATAATACTAAAAGTGAAAAATCAATTAAGCTAAAAGATAAAGTTGAAGATATTTTTAATGAAAAAGAATTAGATAATTCAAAAATTTCTATAAAAGAAAATGGTTTTAGAATTTTAAAAGTTAAAAAATAGATTTTAAAAAAAATTAACTTATGTTACAATGTTAAAAGTAGGAGGTGGAAAAATATAATTAGTTTTATATTCAAATTATGAAAGTGACAATGAAAGATGTAGCAAAAAAAGCAAATGTATCGCCTTCAACTGTTTCGCGTGTTATTTCTGGAAATGAAAAAATTAGTGAAAAAACACGAAAAAAAGTTCTAAGAATAATGGATGAATTAGATTATCATCCAAATATTTCAGCTAGAAATTTAGCTATTAATAAAACTAAAACTCTTGGATTAATATTACCTAACGCAACTCAAGAATTTGTGCATAATCCATTTTTTATAAAAAGTATGGCAGGTATTTCTAAAGCAGCTAAAGAAAATGACTATTATATAATGTATGGTAATGCTAAAAATGAAAAAGAAGAAGTTAAGCTTTTAAAACACTTTGCAAGAGCTGGTGTAGTAGATGGTGTTATTTTAACTCATGTTAGATCTAATGATAAAAGTATTAAACTATTAAGAGATCTAAAGTTTCCTTATATAACTATTGGGAGACAAAAATTTAAGGATTCACTTTGGGTTGATAATGATAATATTAATGCGATGTATAAAGTAGTAAGTTATTTAATAAATAAAGGAAATAAAAATATTTCTTTTATAGGTGGGGACCATGAATTAACAGTTACTATTGATAGATTAAATGGTTACAAAAAGGCTTTAAATGAACATGATTTAAAAATTGATACAAAATTAATAAAAGAGATAGGCCTTACTAAAAAAGACGGATATAAGGCAATTAAAAGTTTATTTAAAAAGCAACCACTGATCGATGCTGTTGTAACTACTGATGATTTATTAGCTTTTGGTGTTTTAAATTTTTTAGAAGAAAAAAATTTAAATAATAAAGTGTCAGTTGCTGGTTTTAATAATACACCTTTATCTAAATATAGAAAGCCTACTTTAACATCTGTAGATATTAATGCAGAAAAATTAGGTTATTATGCTTCTAAATTATTAATTGAAAAATTGAATGATAATAAAATTGATAGAAAAAGTCATATAATTGATACTAAATTAATTAAAAGAGAATCAACATTATAAGTTTAATCACAAATGAAAATTTGTGATTTTTTTGTAAAAAGAAAGGAATATATGAATTATTATAAGATAGATGGAAAAATTTGTTTTTCATTAGATAATTTTGATTATAAAAAAATTTCTAAAAAAG
>JBNJDJ010000011.1:0-43153 GCA_051744845.1 Bacillota bacterium | reverse complement strand
TATTTGTGTAAAAGACAACGTTTTCCCCTCCTTTTAAATTAAGCTTCCTTCAATTCTTGTTCTTCTTCTTTATTAGCTGCAATCATAACTTCTAATTTATAAGCTGCTATTCCACCTAATGTTCCTCCTACAAATACCCATATTAATGTTGGTAAAGCATTAATTCCTGCTTGCATTCCTTGTTCGAATACACCTCTCATTGTTCCTGCAACACCTATACCTAGAGCCATATCTACCCATGCTCCATCATTATGATGTATAGCTATAGCATGATTCAAATACCACATAGTTCCTATAATTGCAAAACCTGCAAACCAACCGCCACCAATGCCATAAGCACCTGCAAATGCACCCCAAACGCTCATAACAAACATTCCGGCAATTGCTGTACCTAAAACTGTACCTAAATGTTTCATTTTTTACTCCCCTTTCTCTATTCGACTTTTCTTGTCTATATAAGATGCATATTCCATGCCAAAGATAAAGGCTTTTTTCAATCTTTTATTGGGAATTTTTACCAAAGTCAAAATATTTTTAAGAAAGCAGTAGTATTTTTTACCAAAAAAAGAAAAGCACCTAAAAAAGGTGCTTTAAAATCTTTTATAAATCATAATATTTTTCAAACTCTTTTGCTGTTGGTATTATACTTACTTCTTTATGATCTTTTAAATTTTGCTCAATTAAATCATTAATTAACCCTTTAGTAAATACATCTCCTTTTAATAAAAATTCATGATCATTTTTTAACTCTAATGCTGCTTCTTCTAAAGATTTTGGTAAAGATTCAATTTTTTCTTTTTCATCTTCAGGTAAATCAAAAATATTTGTATCAATTGGTCCAAAACCTTCTTTAGTTGGATCTATTTTATTTTTAATTCCATCAATTGCAGCCATTAATATAGCCGAATAAGCTAAATATGGATTAGCAGTTGCATCAGAAGATCTAAATTCAAATCGTTTTTTATCAGGATCTGTTGCATAACCAGGTATTCTAATTACTGCCGATCTATTAGCAGTTGCAAAACAAATACTTACTGGAGCTTCATATCCTGGTACTAACCTTTTATAAGAATTAGTAGAAGGATTAGTAATAGCTAATAAAGCTTTTGCGTGTTTTAAAATTCCGCCTATTGCAAAAAGTCCTTCTTTACTTAATCCTGAATATCCTTCTTTATCATAAAATAAAGGCTCACCATCTTTAAATAAATGAAAATGAATATGCATTCCATTACCAGCCTCTTTATTAAAAGGTTTAGGCATAAATGTTAATGTTTTATTATGCTTAGTTGCAATATTTTTTAAAATATATTTTAATTTCATAGATCTATCACCGATTGTTAAAGTATCAGCAAAATTTACTTCTACTTCCATCTGACCAGGTCCACCAACTTCAGAGTGATGGTATTTAACAGGAATATCGTTATCTTCTAAAGCTAAAACCATCTCATCTCGAATATCTCTATCTTTATCTAAAGGTAAATCTGCATGATAACCACCGTGATGGTTAATAATAAATCCATTGTTATTTTCTTCTTTGTTCATTGAATTCCATCGAGCATTTGAATTATCCATAAAAACACCAAAATTATTTGGATCAGTTTTATAAGTCATTTTATCAAATAAATAAAATTCAAATTCAGGTCCAAAAGAAGATTTAGTAGCAATATCGCATTCTTTCATATAATTTTCTGCTTTTTTAGCAACAAATCTCGGGTCTCCTTTAAATCGCAAACGTTTTCCTTCGTCTAATGAAAAAATATTTGCTAAAAAAACTAAGGTTTTGTTTTCAGCAAATGGATCAATAAATCCAGTAGATAAATCTGGTTTAAATACCATATCTGATTTTTCAACTGTTAAAAAACCATAAGATGAACCATCAAAACCTATACCATTTTCAATAGTATGTTTATCAAATTTGTCAGAAGTAATTGATAAATGATGCCAACGTCCTCGTAGGTCTAAAATTTTAAAATCAACTAATTTAATATCGTGCGTATTAATAAAATCTTTTGCTTGATCATAATTTTTAAACATTTATCCCCCTTTTCTACTTTATAAGTGTATTATTATTATACTAGAAATTGTCAAAAAATTAAACTTAAATTTTTATTTTGTCATAAAATTGTAACAATTATGTGTTAAACTAATAAAAAATAATAAATTGAAATTAAGGTGATAAAATGAAAAAAATATTAATAATTGAAGATGAAAAAAGAATTAGCAATATTGTTAAAGACTTTTTAGAAGAAAATGAGTTTAAAGTTATACAAGCTTTTAATGGAGAAAAAGGATTAGATCTATATTTTGACCAATCTAAACTAGATTTAATTTTATTAGATGTAATGCTTCCAAAAAAAGATGGTTGGACTGTTTTAAGAGAAATAAAACAAGATAATCTAGATATACCTATTATAATGCTAACAGCGAGAGGGCAAGAATCTGATGAAATATTTGGTTTTGATCTTGGAGCTGATGATTATGTTACTAAACCTTTTAGTATGAAAATATTAATTGCAAGAATAAAAGCTTTACTTAAAAGAAATAAACAAAAAAACGGAAAAATTTCTTACGATTGGTTTACATTAGATACATTAAAGCATAAATTATTTATTAAAGAAAATCCAATAGATTTAACTCCTATTGAATACAAGTTATTTGATTATTTATTAAAAAATAAAAATATAGCACTATCTAGAGAAAAAATATTGAATAATGTTTGGGGATATGACTATTATGGAGATATACGTACAGTGGATACGCATATTAAAAGGTTGAGAAAAAAAATTAAACCTTTTGATAAAGAAATAAAAACAATTAGAGGAGTAGGTTACTTACTTGAGGTGTAATTATGAAAAATTCAATTAAATTTAAATTATTTATAGGTATAATTTCTATTTTATTAATAACTACTTTTATAGGTTTTATTATAAATAGTCAGTTATATAAAAAATATTATATTAGTAACCAAAAAAAAGAACTTTTAGAATATGCAAAAGAAATAGAAAAATTAATATTAAATAACTCGGATAATATAGATGAAAAAATAAATCAATTAATAAAAAATAATGGAATAAATATATTTATTGCAAATATTAATGATATACCTATTAATCAAAGTAAGAATCCTTTTTATTCACAAAATCAACTTAATAATAATCAAAATAATAAAATGAGAAAAAATAATCCAATATATTTAAATGAGATAAAATATAATATATATTTCAATCAACATTTTGAAAGTAATTATTTAAAATTAATTTATCCTTTAAAAAATGAAAAATTTATTATAATAGATGCACCAATTAATATTATAAATACTGCATCTAGATTTAATTTAAATTTTTATTTATATATATCAATTTTTACAATAATGTTAGGAGGAATATTTGCATATTTATTTGCAAAAAAATTTACTAAACCTATTCTTAAATTAAATAATCAAGCTAAAAATATTGCTAAACTAGATTTTAATGATAAATTTAAATCAAATTCCAATGATGAAATAGCTACATTAGGTAAAAATATTAACTTTTTATCAAATAAATTAAAAACAACTATCGACTCTTTAAATGAAGATATTAAAGAAAAAGAAAGATTAGAAAAATTAAGAAAAGAATTAATAGCAACTATTTCTCATGAATTTAAAACACCAATAGCTATAATAAGAAATTATTCAGAAGGTCTTTTATATGACTTAAAAAAAGAGAAAAAAGAAAAGTATTTAGATATTATAATAGATGAAACAAATAAAATGAACAAATTAGTTATGGATATTCTAAATTTATCTGATCTTGAATCTGGAAAAACTAAAATGAATTATTCAACTTTCGATATTTCTGCACTAATAGATGAAATATGTTTAAAATATAATAAAATTTTTAAAGATGAAAAAATTGATTTATCTATTAAAAAGGAAGATATAGTTAAAATAACTGCTGATAAAGAAAAAATTGAAAAAGTTATTACCAATTATTTAAATAATGCTTTAAATCATTTAGATAATAAAAAACAATTAAAAATTAAATTAATTAATAATAAAGAAAATATTAGATTTGAAATATTTAATTCAGGAAATAATATTAATGAAGACAATAAAGATAATATTTGGAATAAATTTTATAAAGAAGATAAAAGTAGAGAAAGAATTAATAATTCTACAGGTCTTGGCTTAAACATAGTAAAAACTATACTTAATAATCATAAAAAAGCAAATTATGGTTTTAATAATGAAAAATCTGGTGTAACTTTTTATTTTGAAATAAAAAAACTAAGCAAAAACGCTTAGTTTTTTATTTTGAATATTTAATTAATGACTCAATAACATCTTCTAATTTATCAGCATCAATTTTATCTTCTTCACCTCTTGATAAAATACATTCTTTAGCATAATCCTGCATAATCATATCACTAATCTTGTAGATTGATGATTTAATAGCAGAAATTTGAAATAAAATGTCTTCACAAGGTTTATCATTATCAATCATTTTTTCAATGCCACTAACATGACCTTTCAAAGTCTTTAACCGATTGATAAGTTGTTTTTTTACTTTTTCATTTGGCATATGTTCTCCTCTTTTATAAGAAATTAATTCTTATAATAACTCTTCTAATTTATCTTTATCAAATCCTTGTATAACTTCATCATCAATATATACAACAGGTACTCCCATAAAACCAGCATCTATTAATTCTTTTCTAGCTTCATTATCTTGAGAAATGTTTTTTTCCTCAAAATCAACACCTTTATCATTTAAATATTCCTTAACCATCTTGCAATAAGAACACGTATCTGATGAATAAACTACTACTTCCATAAAACTCCTCCTTTATCTAATTAACATTTTGACTTACTAATTTTAGTATTTACAACAAATCTTTGACCTTTCCAGTCATTAATATAGTCAATCTTAAAGCTTTTAAAAGTTTCCTTTAATGATTTGTCTATTACAAAATTTATACCCTTTACATCAACAGTTAAATCATTTTCTTTCACTTCATCCAAAGTGATATTAAAAGTTGGACCTGCTCATCCAATACCATCTAAGTAAATTCTAACATTTTTTCTTTGATTTGAAAAATTTATTTTTTCTAACAACATTTTTTTAGCATTATCAGTATATTCTATCATTTTTTACCCCCCTCCTATCGGGTCAAATATAGCATAACATATTTTTATAATTTGTCAAATTTTTTCTTATTTAGATGTGAATAATTATTAACAACCAAAATTAACATATTATTAACTTTTCAACAAGTTTAGGATACTTATTAACATAGTTATCCACAGGTTGTTAATTAAATATACTTTTGAGAGTTATAATATGACTTTTTTACGAACATTAATAGTTTTTTTATTGTTTATCATTCATTTTAATCAAAAAAATTTTTATATTTTTTTATTTATACATAGTTATACACATAATCCACAGGTTATCCACAGGTTTTAAGGATTTCTCATAAAAGTTATCTACATGTTAAAAATTATTAATTCAAAATAAAAAAATAATATGTTATAATTTTATAAAAAAGAAAGGATAATTTATGACTACTTGGAGATCTAAAGGACATAAAGGCGATGAACTAGAAGAACTTATTATATTTACTAATGAATATTATAAAAATAATAATTTAGGTAGAGTTGATAAAGTAAATATTCCTATAAAAGTTATTAACAGAAATAAAAATGGAATGATCACTAAAGCATTTTTTGAAAAAAAATCGACAGTTGACTTTCACGGAGTAATTCAAGGAATGCCTGTTGTTTTTGACACTAAAGAAACTAAGTTAAAGAGTCTACCAATACAAAATGTTCATTTTCATCAAATAGAATATATGAAAGATATTGATTATCAAGGAGGTTTGGCTTTCTTAATCATACATTTTAAGTGTTTTAATGAATATTATTTAGTACCTTTTGAATTAGTTTGGAAATATTACCAAGGTAGTAAAAATGGAAAAAGAAAATCTATTCCATACAAAGCTATGGATAAAAAGTTTAAAATAAAAAAAGAGACAAATAGTATTTTAAACTATCTGCCTACTTTAAATTATTATATTGAATGGAAAGAAAAAAATTAATTTAATCTTTTATATAACTCATTAGATAATTTTGCTAATTGATTAATATCTAATTTTTCGCCTCTAATACGAAGATCAATACCTAAATCTTTTAAAACTTCTTTTATTAAATCTTTTTCTAAATTGATTTTAGATTTAGATAAAGAATTAGGTAATGTTTTTCTTCTTAAAGCAAATGCTCCTTTTACTATTTTAAAGAAAAACTCATCGTCTAAAAGGTCAACTTTAGGTTTATCTTTTACATTTAATCTAATAACTGCCGAATCCACATTAGGTTTTGGAATAAAATTATCTCTTGGAACATCTAAAATAATAGTTGGGTCAGTATAATATTGGACAGCTACAGATAAAGAACCATAAGTTTTATTTCCTGGTTTAGCAATCATTCTTTCAGCTACTTCTTTTTGTACCATAACGATAATTTCACTTACATCTATATCTTCTTCTAAAAATCTCATTATTATTGGTGTAGTTATATAATATGGTAAGTTTGCAACAACCTTAGGTTTATTATCAAATTCATTATTTATTATTTTATTTAAATCCACTTTTAAAATATCATCATTTATTATTTTAATATTTTCAAAATCCCCTAATGTATCATTTAATAAAGGAATTAACTTATCGTCAATTTCAACAGCAACGATCTTTTTACAATTTTGAGCTAATTCTTTTGTTAAAACTCCTACACCAGGTCCAATTTCAATTATACTATCTTCTTTATTTAAATTAGATCTATTAATTATTTCATAAATTAAAAATTCATCTGTTAAAAAATTTTGTCCTAAAGATTTAGAAAATCTTATATTATATTTATTCATTAATTTCTTTATATTTTCTTTTGAAGCTAAATTATCCATTTTGCTTATCAATCTCCTTCATTGCTTTTATAAATTCTTTTCTTTTAATACCAAAATTATTTAATCTATGAATTAATTGTTTAGAATTACAATAACCAATTCTTAAAATATCACCTAAGAGCTCTCGTCTTTTCTTAGCACCTTTTACTCCAATTAATTTATATTTAAATAAAATAGATCGATCAAATTGATCTTTATAATCTTTTTTTTGTAATTTAACTTTACTTAAAGCATCTTCTAAAACTTCTTTTGATGCATTTTCAACACCTATATTTCCATCTTTTGTAGCATCTTGTTGATTAATAAATGCATGTTTAACATTTGGTAAAAATTTAGATATTTCTTTTCTTATCATTTTACCAGCATAATCAGGATCAGTTAATATAATTACTCCGCGTTTTTCATAAGCTAATTTTATCTTTTTATAAGTCTGTTTAGTTATACCAAATCCATTAGTCTTTATAACTTCACAATCAAAATATTTTTTTAAATTAATTTCATCATCTCTACCTTCAACTACTATAACTTCATTAATTTTTTCCAAACATCCACCTATTTGAATAACCTTCCAATTTATCATTTCCAACATTTTCATCTAAAACATATACTCTTACATTTCTTCTTCCATATTTCATAGCTAAATTATGATTGCTTATAAAAAGATCAATTCTATTACCTTTAATAGCACTGCCTGTATCTTCTGCTGATGCAAATCCATAATCTTTTGTATTATCTAAAGATTCTATATATAACTTTGAACCTAAAGGGATAACCGAAGGATCAACAGCAACAACACCTGGTTTAGCTTGCGTTCCACTAAATGTAATTCCATAAGAAGGATGTTCTTTAGTTTTACCAGTAGATTGATATGATAAATCATAAGCAGTAGATTCCATAGTTATAACCTTTTTGTATCTAAAAGGAGTTCCTCTAGAATTTACAAATAATTTATCTATACCTTTATAAACAATTTTATCTTTAGGTTTCTCAATTAATTTTTTATCAATTATTTTTTTGGAAGTCTCTACTCCATTTTCTAAAATTACTTTATAAGTTATTTTTTGTTTACCCTCCATACCAGTTTGTTTTTCTTTAATTTCATTTGCATCTAAACTAGAAACATATTTGAAAATAGTTTTAAAAGGTATCTTTTCTTCTTTAACAACCTTTTTAGTTTCTACTCTAGTAATTTTAATATTATTATTCTTAGTAACAAAAGAATTGCTACTAGGATAAACTTTATCTGAATCATCTAAAGTAATATTATATTTATCTAAAACATTTTTAACAAGTGTTTTAGTAGTATAAATAGTTTTTTGTTTTCCATTGTCAATAATTTCAACTGGAAAAGCTCTATTTATTTTTATTATCATATTATCTTTTAATTCATCTTCTAAAGATACCGACAATTTATCCTCTTTTCTAAGGTTAATATCTATGTTTTCTAATAAAGATGAAACGTCTTTTCTAAAAGTTTTAACATTTATTACTTTTTGATTATCTATAATTGTGATTTCTTTTTTTAAAAATTTATTTGCTAAAAAACCACTTAAAATTAATAGTAATAATATTAAAACAGAAAGTTTAACTTTTTTCATAAATCCTCCAAATTACTCAATTGAGAAAAACTCTTTAGCATTTTTCTTTGTTTGTTTTAAAACCTTATCATATGAAATACCTTTTATAATTGCAATTTCATTACATACATGCTCAACAAATCTTGGTTCATTTCTTTTGCCACGATTAGGCTCTGGTGTCAAATAAGGCGAATCTGTTTCTATAAATAATCTATCTAATGGAACACTTTTAGCTACTTCTTTAGCTTTCCTAGCGTTTTTAAATGTTACAGGTCCAGCTAATGAAATATAAGCTCCTAGCTCGACGTATTGTCTTGCTAATTCCTTAGATCCTGAAAAACAATGGATTACTACACCATTATCAAAATTATCTTCTTTTTTTAAAATTTCTAAAGTATCTTGATGAGCATCTCTATCATGAATTATAATAGGTAATCCAAGTTCTTTAGCTAAACGAATTTGCTTTATAAACCACTTTTTTTGAATATCTCTAGGTGAATTATCATAATAATAATCAAGACCAATTTCTCCAATAGCCTTTACCTTATCTTCTTTTGTTAAAGATTTTAAAAGTTTCAAAGTGATTTCATCCATTGATTTTGCTTCGTGTGGATGAACTCCTACAGCAGCATAAATAAAATCATGTTTTTTAGCAAGTTCAACTGCTTTTTTAGAACTTGCTAAATCTGCCCCTGGATTTAAAACATACTCTAATTCTTTTTTACTACGTTCGATTACATCGGTTCTATCTTTTTTATATTTTGAATCTGTTAAATGTGCATGAGAATCAAATAACATAAATCTCTCCTTTAAACTTTTCTTCATTATAATATTGATACCTAATAAATACAAATTAAATCTTTTAAATAAAAAAAGATAGTAGTTAAACTACTACCTTCTATAATATTAACCTATTTCACTACCATTTTCAATATCTACTGATAATAATTTTACTTCATCTTTATTATTTTCAGCAGCTAATAACATTCCTTCTGAGAGTTTACCTCTTAATTTTGCAGGTTTTAAATTAGCAACTATTACAACTTTTTTACTTAACAGTTCTTCTTGAGTATAATATTTTTTAAGTCCTGCAACAATTTGCCTAGTTTCAGAACCAATATCAACTTTTAATAAATATAATCTATCTGCATTAGGATGATCACTTACTTCTATAATTTGTCCAACTTTCATCTTAACTTTTAAAAAGTCTTCAAATGTAATTATTCCTTCGTTTTTATCTTTCTTTTTTTCATCTTTTTTGTTTTTATTTTCTTTAGACATATTTTTTTCAATCTCCTTTAATTTTTTATCTTTATCGATTCTTTTAAAAATAGGACTAGGCTTATTAACTAATGTATCTGAAACTGTTCCATTAAATTCTTTTAAACTATCAAAAGAAATATTTGTTGCATTAATTTGTCTTTGAATTTCTTTTGAAGTTTCAGGAATAAATGGTGTTAATAAAACTGATGCTATTCTTATAGATTCTAATAAATTATATAAAATCGTTTGTAATCTATCTTGCTTTGACTCATCTTTACCTAAAATCCAAGGCTCTGTTTGATCAATATATTTATTAGTTCTTCTTAAAAAAGTCATTATAGACTTAATAGCTTTTTGAGTTTTAGATTGATCCATATAAGTTTTTACATCACTAATAGTTTTAAATGATAAATCTTTTAATTCATCATCAATTCTTTCTTTTTTACCAACTTTAGGAATAACACCATCAAAATATTTGTTTACCATAGTTATAGTTCTATTAACTAAATTACCTAAAGTATTAGCTAAGTCAGAATTGATTTTTTCTATCATCATTTCATAAGTAATTACACCGTCATTATCATATGGCATTTCACTTAACAAATAATACCTAACTGGCTCTACACCAAAAGCATCTACTAAATCTTTTGCATACATAACATTACCTTTAGATTTAGACATTTTACCTTCACCAAGCATAAGCCATGGATGACCAAATACTTTTTTAGGTAAAGGTTCTCCTAAAGCAAGTAAAAATGCTGGCCAATATATAGAGTGAAATCTAACTATATCTTTCCCAATTATTTGAATATCTGCTGGCCAATATTTTTTATATTTTTCATCGCTTTCACCTTCAGGATTAAAACCTAAAGCAGTAATATAATTTGCTAATGCATCTAACCATACATATATAACATGTCCATCATCAATTGTTACTTCAATTCCCCAATCAAAAGATGTTCTTGAAACACATAAGTCATTTAAACCAGGTTTTATAAAGTTATTAATCATTTCATTTTGTCTTGACTCTGGTCTTACATTTTCTAAAATAAATTTCTTTATACCTTCAGTATATTTTGATAATTTAAAAAAATAAGCTTCTTCACTTGCTTGAGTTACTTCTCTATCGCAATCTGGACATTTACCATCATTAAGTTGTGATTCTGTAAAAAATGATTCACATGGAACACAATAATGTCCTTCATATTTTCCTTTATAAATATCACCTTTATCATATAATTTTTTAAATATTTTTTGAACAATTTCTTTATGGTTTTTATCAGTTGTTCTTATAAATTGATCATAAGAAACATTCATAAAGTCCCAAATATTTCTAATTTCTCCAGCAATCATATCTACATGTTCTTGTGGAGTTGTATTATTTTCTTTTGCTTGATTTTGAATTTTTTGACCGTGCTCATCAGTTCCAGTTAAAAAATATACATCTTTTCCTTCTAATCTTTTTTGTCTTGCAATTGCATCTGTTAATACAGCTTCATATGTATTTCCTATATGTGGAATTTTAGAAGTATATGCAATAGCAGTAGTAATATAAAATTTTTCTTTTTCCATTTTTCCTCCTTTTCAAAAAATAAAAAAACTCATCCCTAGGGACGAGAATACCGCGGTACCACCCAACTTATGATAAACATCACTTTACTCTTTAACGCAGAAATACGTTTAATCTTAAATATCAGACTAAAAGTTCAAGGACCATCTTCTTATATATTTGATATTAGTTTACACCAACCACTAATTCTCTTAAAAACAAATATATATTACTCTTCCTATCTAAACTAATTACTAAATATCTATTTATATTTAAAGTATACCACAATTTAACTCTAATATCTAAGATTTTTTTGATTTTTAAAGCTTATGATTTAAAAAAGCCTTTTAAAACAGTCATTTTTAAATTATAAAATACGGTGTAAAATATAGGGTAAATAAAGCAATATCTATAATGAAAAAAGTAAAGAAACTTTTTAAAAAATGAGCATTTTTATCCTTAAATATACTTTTCATACTATAAAATGCTACACAAGAAAATATTATACCAATAAAAACTCTTAAATAAGGATTAATAAAAGTTATAGGTAAATTATTAAGATTCATATTGAAAAATATATATTTGAATTTAGTTAACAAATAAAGTCCTATTGAAATAAATAATAATTTTTTTGGATTTTGTTCTGACCACGTAAGTTTTATTACGTTTATTGGTAAAATTATTACAAAAAATGGAACTAAAAATAACGTAGCATAAATTAATCCAAAGAAAGACACTGGTAAAAATGTTGTAAAAGTAGTAAAAAACAAATTAATAAATTCATCTAAATCTATTTTCTTACTTTTTTTAATTAAATTTTTATCAGTTGAAGAAATAAAAGTAGATAATTTATTTTTATTTTCTACTTTTGAATGTATTAAAAAATTATTATCTTCAAACTTATAATATTTTGCTTTATATGGGAAATATTTAGTTTTAGTTAACAATTTTTCATTACCATCTTTAAAAAGAGCCACATTAATAAATTTTTCATCTTTATTAGAAATATCAGTTTTCCCAATATAACTTTCTATATTTTGAATAAAGCTACTACTA
The DNA here is from genome assembly GCA_051744845.1 of Bacillota bacterium. Taxonomy (GTDB): domain Bacteria; phylum Bacillota; class Clostridia; order Peptostreptococcales; family Acidaminobacteraceae; genus JBNJDJ01. Next base: position 30,770 of record JBNJDJ010000011.1, on the reverse strand, counting down.
TTTTCTAAGTAACTAAAATTATAACCTTTAGAAAAATAATCTTTTTGATTAATTATTGAAAAATCAGTATCAATCTTATATTCATAGTTAATATAATCAAGAGATCTTTTATTATATGTTATAACCATCTGATGAAAGTGATTATTTGAAAACGATAAATCAATATCAAAAATTTCTGTAATATTATCAAATGCAAAAGTATTTATTAATTTTTCATTTGATATAGTTTCATCAAATTCTACCATCTTTAAATAATGTCTGTTATTTTTTGAATTATATTCAAGATAAGAAATATAATGTTTATTATCCTTTTTAATAAAAGAAAAATTTTCTAAATTCTCAACTTCAAATATTTCATTGCCATTAAAAATTAAAGATCCATTTTTATATAATAAATATTCTGAATTATTATATGTTACTTTTTTTACTTTTGAAAATAAAGTCTGATTTGACTTTATATTGCCTTTTAAATCAAAAGATAGTTCTTTGAATTTATCTTTCTCTAAAAAATTAATTGTTATTAACTTATCTTTAATTTGGGCTTTTAATTGATTTAAACTACTTATATTATCTATAAGCTTAATGGTACTAATTTCTTCAATATTTTCATTATATTTAGTTAAAAATATTGAATTTTTTGAAAAATATATAAAATAATAATTTTCATCATATTTAATTAACTCTATATCATTAGTCTTTATATTTTTAAAATGATTATCAATTGAATATGTATTTAATTCAATTTCATTTGACCACTTCTCATTAGGTAGTTTTGTTTTATCTGAATATAGTATATAAAAAAGCGATGAAAAAATAAATAAAACTGATATTAATAAAATAAATTTGTAATTTTTTAATAACTTCATATTAACCTCTCAATCTCAAACATTTATATGTAATTTTCTTTTTTTTATAAAACTTCTTTTAAAATTCTTTCACTATTTCTATACCAAATTTTATCTAACTCTTTACTAGTAAATCCTGATTTCTTTAATGCATTATATAATTTATACATCTCATCAATTTTAGAAATTTCCATTTTTCCAGTTACTCCATCAAAATCTGTACCTAAAGCAACACTTTCAATTCCTGCATGATTTACCATATGATGTATATGTTTCACCATAGAATTCACAGTTGAAATGTTTTCATCATTCAATAATTTATGATAAAAATTCAATCCAACAACTGAACCACTATTACCTATACCTTTAAGCATTTTATCAGTTAAATTTCTTGTTTTAGGACATATAGATCTCGCATTTGAATGACTAGCTACAAAAGGCTTTTTAGAAATATCAACTACATCTTTAAAACCACCATCCGATAAATGTGATACATCAATTATAATACCTTTATAATTCATCCACTCAATAACTTTTTTTCCAAAAGGCTTTAAGCCTTTTTTATTAATTATACCATTATTAGGACAACCTAAGGAATTTTCATAATTCCAAGTTAATGTAACAAGTCTTATTCCTAAATCATAAACTTCCTCAAATTTTTTAAGATCATCTCCTAATATTCCACCGTCCTCAATTGTTAAAAAAGCAGATATTTTATCATTTTTCTGATACTCATCAAATGATTTTACAAATTTTATTTTATCCTTATTATCCTTCATTTCGCAAATAAAAAATTTATAAAGTTTTTTAAAATAAATATAAGGATCAATGTGTGATTTCAAATCAACGAAAAGTGCAAAAAATTGTGCCAATGACTTATTCTTCTCAAGTGATAATATATCAATATTAAATGGATTTTTATATAAATTAGCTCTACCATTTGTCCTTTTCAATAAAGAAATTGTATCACAATGTAAATCAATAATATCCTCACCTCTTTTAAATAATAATCAAGCTAAAATCCATTATTACACAAAAATACTAAATGAAAACTTTTTTTATTATATATAACATTTTAATCAATATTATCTTATTAGAATAATTATATCAAAATTTAAAACATCTAAAAAGCATATAAATACATTACTTAAAACAATTTAATTTTTATATTCTCTAATACATTTTCTTTTAGTAAAATTCTTTTAATCTTATTATTACACTATAAGAAAATAACCCTAAAACGAAACAAAAATATAGACCAGAGTATATTTCTTTTTCTGGCAGTTTTATTATAATTTTTCCATTTACCGCATTGCGTAAACACTTCCAATAGATATAATTATATCTAACAAAAAAATCACAAGTGAAATTGTACTTGTGATAAAAATATTAGTCTTTTATATTTAAAGTATGTTTTGTTAAGACATTTATTACATTATACTATAAATAAAATAGAATTTAAATCTTTTTTTACTTTAAATTTTTAAGACTATCAATTATTAAATTTAATCCAGTTTTAAAGTCAACTTCTTGGTAATTACCAATTAACTTTCTAGCTTTTTTATCACTTACTAAATATTTAAAATCATGGCCTAATCTGTTATCAATAAATTTTATACTAGGTTTAGGTAAAGATATACCTTTTTTATTAAAAATATCTATTATAGTTTTTGATACACCTATATTTTTATAAATCTTTTTTCCTTTTAAATTATAAATTTGATTGTTTTGACTTTTATCAATTAATTTTAAAATAGCGTTAACATTGTCTTTAACATATAACCAACATCTTTGTTGTATACCTTTTCCATAAATTTCTATAGGTTTATCATTTAATAAATTACTAATAGATTTAGGAATAAATTTTTCTTTATTTTGATATTTACCATAATTATTAGTACTTCTAATAATTAAGTAAGGAAATTTATGTGCTTTATGAAAAGATTTAATTAAATGTTCCCCACAAGCTTTAGTTGAAGCGTATGTATTAGTAGGATTTAATAAATCACTTTCTACCGAATAATCTATAGATTCTTTAGATTTTTCTCCATATACCTCATCTGTAGAAATTTGAACAAATAATTTATCCTTAAAACTTTCATTTTTCCAAATATCTAAAGAAGCCTCTAAAAGCATTTGTACTCCTAAGATATTTGTATATATAAAGTCCTTAGAAGACTCAATACTTTTATCAACATGGCTTTCAGCAGCAAAATTTATTATTTTATTAATATTATATTTATTTATTATTTCTTTAACTAAATTTTTATTAACTATATCTTCTTTAACAAAAATTATATTTTTTTCATCTACAAAATTTCTAATCCTATTAAAATCACCAGCATATGTTAATTTATCTAAAATAACAACAAATGGATTTTCTTTTTTATTAATTAAATTTTTTACAAAATGCGAACCTATAAAACCAGCTGCACCTGTAATAAGATATCTATCCATAATTTTTCCTCCAAAAGTAAATTTTTCTTACTATATATCTTAAAGTATTTATTTTCATATCTGTATATAAAGGTAATCTAATAACTCTTTTACTTGCATAATTACTTATCTTATTACTATCTAGTGAAATACCATATTTTTTTCCAGCCTTTGAGTTATGTAAAGATTGATAATGATAAAAAACTTGAATATTTTCATTTTTCATAAATAACTTAAAATCTTTTGCCATATCTTCAGTTTTAAAAAATAAATAAAATAAATGAGCATTTATCGTATTATATTTAGGAATATCTTGTAAAATAAAATAATTTTCTTGTTCTAAAGGTTTTAATAATTTATAATATTCATCCCATAAGTTTATTCTCTTTTTTGTAATTCTTTCTATTTTTTCTAATTGTGCCCATAAAAAAGCACTATTTATTTCACTTAACATATTTGAAGAACCTAAAGTTTTCCAAGTATATAGATCTACTTTATTTAATAAAAACTCTCTTTTATCAGTACCATTTTGATAAACTTTATAAGCTTTATCAATCAAATTCTTATTATTAATAAACAAAGCTCCTCCTTGCCCACCAGATGTAATATTTTTAGTATCATGAAAACTTATACAACTCATATCGGATTGAGTACCTAAATAACTTCTTTTATACTTTGCATGAATCCCTTGAGCATTATCTTCTAAAAGATAAAGATCTTTATTTTTAATTATTTTATTTAACTTATCAAAATCAACAGATACTCCATTGTAATTCACAACCATAATCGCTTTAGTTTTAGATGTAATTGCCTTTTTTATTTTTTCAATATCTATAACTAAATTTTTAGGATCAATATCTACAAATTTTATCTTAGCATTCCTTAAAGCAAAAGCATTAGCACTAGATACAAAAGTAAAAGAAGGAATTATAATTTCATCTTCAGGTTGAAAATCTAAAATTAAGCTCATCATTTCTAAAGCACTAGTTGCTGAAGGAGTTAAAAAACACTTTTTAACATTATACTCTTTTTCAAAATATTTACATATCTTCTTTGAAAAAGACCCATTTCCTTTAAAAATATTTTCTTTTATTGTTTTACCAATATATTTTTGTTCATTTCCAGTTAAATATATCTTATTAAATTTAATCATAAAACTCCTTTGTTTAATTAAAATATATCTTAATTATAGGTCTTTTGCAAAAAAAATTAAACCTTAAAAATTAATTTAAGGTTTAATAATTTGAATATTTTTACTTAACAACTTCATAACCTTTATTAGTCCAACCTAAAGGCTCGTTACCAGATGTACCCATTCCACCGTTTAAGCTTACTGCATCAAAACTTAAAAGTCTTAAAGCTGCAACAGCTTGACCTGCAGTTTGACCTGAGTAACAATATCCAACAATTAATTTATCTCTATCTAAATTGCTAAATTCTAAGTGCATATCTTTACCGTAAGAAAGTAAAGAAGCACCTTTTATATGTCCTTCATTATAATCTTTTTTAGTTCTAAATGATACTAAAGAAAAATCTTCTTCATTTTCAATCATTTCTTTTAAATTATCTTCAGAAATTTTATAATTTTTATATTTAGTATCTTTTACTTCACTTAAGCCTTTATAATATTCATCTAAAGCTATTTGAATTTGACTATCTATAGCTGTATCTACTTCAGGGAAGTCATTAACTGCTGTTTCAGTAACTTCATCTACTCCATCAACTTTTGAAATTCCAAAATTCCATCCGTATTTAACACTTCTTGCATTAAATCCTGCAATATTTAAAGTATTTACTGCTTGACCTGCTGTTTGGCCTGAATAACAATATACATAAACTTCCTTGTCACTAGGTATATTTTTTAAGTTTTTAGCAATTGTTTCTCCCCAAGGAGCATTAACTGCACCTTTTAAATGACCTTTATCATAATCTGATTTTCTTCTAATATCTAATACAAATACATCTTCATCATTTTTTACCTTTTGCACCATTTCATCTTGAGCTATCATATAACTATGATCTGGTTTATTAGCAAAATAATCATATATATTTCTTTGTAACGCTGTAGTCTTTTCAGTTTGATATTCTTTATTAGTCCAACCTAAAGGAGCATTTGAACCAACGCCCATTCCACCATTTAAACTTACTGCATCATATCCTAGTAATTTTAATGCTGCAGTTGTTTGACCTGCTGTTTGGCCTGAATAACAATAAACTACAATCTTTTTATCTTTTGGTAATCTAGAAAAACGAGTTTGCATTCCTTTTTCCCAAGCAATTAAATTTGCACCAGAAATGTGGCCTTCATCATAAGCATCTTTTTGTCTTATAGAAAGCAAATAGAAATCTTCATTATTATCTACCATTTCTTTTAAATTATCTTCAGAAACTTTATAATTTTTAAATTTAGTATCTGATACATCACTTAAACCTTTATAATATTCATCTAAAGCACTTTGTACATTTGAAGCAATTTTAGTATCTCCAGCTAACTCATTTGAATCAGTAACTACTACTTCATCTACTCCATCAACTTTTGAAATTCCAAAATTCCATCCTAAATTTACACTTCTTGCATTAAATCCTGCAACATTTAAAGTGTGTACTGCTTGACCTGCTGTTTGACCTGAATAACAATATACATAAACTTCCTTATCACTTGGTATATTCTTTAAATTTTCAGCAATTGCATCTCCCCATGGAAGATTTACAGCACCTTTAATGTGGCCTTTATCATAATCTGATTTTCTTCTAATATCTAAAATTACAATATCTTCTTCATTTTTTACTTTTTGAACAAATTCATCTTGAGCAATCTTATAAATATGCTTTGGCATTTCATCAAAATATTTATTTACTTGCTCATCAAGTGAAACTTCCTTAATCTCTTCTTTTTCTTTTTCTTCTTTAGGTTCTTCTTTTGTCTCTTCTTGAGTATCAGCAGGCTCTTCTTCAGCAACCTCCATTGATGTTTCTTCTTTAGGCTTATCTGCTGGTCCACAAGCTATCATGCTAATAGATAAAACTAAAACTAATAAAAACAATAACTTACGATTTTTTCTCATAAAATCCCCCTTGAAATAAATTAATTAATATATTACGATCCATCTTGATTAGTTATTGGTGCATCTTCTTTTACTTCTGATGCTTTTTCTTCTTGTGACCATTCTAACCATGCACCATCATAAACTTTAACATTTTCATAACCTGCTTCTTTTAAAACTAAAGCTGTAACAGTAGCTCTATAAGAAGACTTACAATAAGGTATAACTAAATCATCCTTTTCAATACCTAAGTCTTTATAAAAAAGATAAGTATCTCTAGCTGATTTAAATGTATTATCTGAATAATAGTTTTTTGTATGTGGATGAAAAATTGATTGTGGTATAAAACCTTCTTCATATTCTGGTAAAGACCTAACATCTAAAATAAATTCATCTTCATTTTCACTATCAATTACTTCTTTAACCATATCTTTAGTAGCTATCATATCTTTATTAACTTCAGATACTTTATAATCAGACTTTTGTATTTCAGGTGCTTTAGCACTCATTTCAAGTCCTAATTTTTCTAATGCTTTAGAACCATTATTTATAACTTTTACATTTTCATGTCCATAAACTTTTAAAGTCCACCAAATTCTAGATGCATATACTCCACCTTTGTCATCATAAATATATATGTTTGTATCTGGAGTAATACCTTTATTACTTAAAACTTTTTCAACTTGTTCTTTTGGTGCAATTGTTGCTTTAACAGGATCTGAAACAGTTAACTCACTAGGATGCATTGAAATTGCATTTTTTAAATGTCCTTTATTATAAGCTTCATCTCCTCGAGCATCAATAACAATATTTTCTTTTAAATTTCCTTGATAAACTTCTTTTACTTCTTTAGCTTCAGCTATATTTTGACTTCCTTCGTAACTTGTTTCATTACACGCAACAAAAAGTAATGATAATGAAACAGTCATTATTAATAAAAATAATATCCTTTTCTTTCTAAAATTCATTTTAACCTCCATTTTATGTTTTGAGATTGTTAAGTTAGTTGTTAAATTTTAAACAACTAATGCCATAAAAAAGATTATCTACTCGTTACTATTTATACTATATAACAGATTGTTAATTTTTTGTTAATCATTTTACTTATACACTATTAAATAAATAAATACCACTTTTTTTAAAAATTATATTGATATATACTTTAACTACGGTGATTTTTATGAAAACAAAACTACAATCTAATAGAAATTTAATATCAATTTATTTAATACTATTTTTTATTATAAATTTATTATTTATTGAAAATTTTCCATATATCCATTCTGATGAAGCTTGGTTAAGTGGACTTACTAGAAATATGTTAAATCAAAATACAATTAATCCAAACTATTCTTTTTTTGATTTATATCCAACAACTAATCATAGTATAAAACTAATATTTAATGGCTTACAATCAATTTTTATAAAAATTTTTGGCTATAAGGTGCTTTCTGTAAGACTTATTTCACTTATATTTTCAACATCTTCTATCTTAGTATTTTATAAAATTGCAAGTTTTTTAAATGAAGATAAGAAGATGAATATATTATTTACTATACTTTTTTCATTAAATCAACAATTTATAATGACTAGCCATATGGCAAGACAAGATATCTTAATACTTTTCTTAATGTTACTTAGTATATATTTTTTAATAACTAATAAAAATAATATTTATAAAATCTCATTGATAATTTTTATTGGACTAGGAATACATCCAAATATATTTTTTATAGGTCTTGGATCTTTAATAATATATTTATATAGACTTTTATATAAAAAGATAAAGTTAAATTCTTTTATAAAATTTACTCTTTTTAATGTATTTACTATTTCTTTTTATTTAATAACTTCTTTTATGATTAATAATAACTTTTTAAAAGGATTTTTAAATTACGGTAAAAAACTTGGAGTAATCGATAGCATCTTAAAAAAATTAATAAATTTTTATTATTTTTATTATAAAATTTTTCATCAAATTAGTGGAACATATTTGATTTTAAATAATAAAATATATTTATCAATACTTTTTTTATCGATAATCGCTATGATCTATTTTATTTATAAAAATAAACTTAAATCTTATGAAACAGAAATCTTTTTATATTTTTTATCAATAAATTTAGCTATTTTTCTACTTGGCAGATATAATCAAACTTCAATTATTTTTCCAATGATTTTCATATATTTATTTTTAATTATTATTTTTAAAAAAATAAAAGTCAAAAGAAAGGTTAAAATATATCTTCTTATAGCTTTAATTTCTCTTAACTTCATATTTACTTATAAAACGATAAATAAACATACTTACAAAGAAGATTATAGTTCTTTTTTAAATGAATTTAATATAATAGAAAAAACCGATTCAAAAATTTTAGGAAATTTAAATTTAGAATATAAATTTAAAAATAGACTTCTAGATTTTAGGAATTTAGATTATTTAAAAGAAAATAATTTAACTATTGAAAAATATATTGAAAAAAATAATATTGAATATGTTATTATTTATGAAGAAATGGATTATATATATAGAAATAGACCTAAATGGAATATTTTATATGGCTCACTAGATTATTATCCTAATTTAGTTGATTATTTAAATACTGATTTTAAACTAATAAAAGAATTTAGTTCAAAAATATATGCTATTAGAATTGCTAAATATGTTAATACTTATCCATGGAAAGTAAAAATATATAAACTAAAGGAGCTTAATTAATTTTTTGGCTCTTTTATTATTTTTAACTTTACTTTTTTTAAACTCACTATTTTCTAAAACCTTTTTTATTTTTTTATCTTTTAAAACTACTATACGATCTGCTAAAAATAAAGCTTCTTGAATGTCGTGAGTAATAAAAATTATTGTTTTATTAAACCTTTTAATTAAAGATAGACTAAGTTTTTGTAAATCTCTTCTCATCTTAAAATCTAGAGCACTAAATGGTTCATCCATAAGAATAACTTTTGATTTATTTAAAAATGCTCTAGCAATAGCTACTCTTTGTTTCATACCACCTGATAATTGATAAGGATATTTATCAATATGTTTTTTTAAAGATAATATATTAATTATTTCTTCATATAAATCTTTATCATAATTTTTATAAGGCATTAAAATATTTTTTTTAACTTTAAACCAAGGAAATAATTGATCAAAACTTTGAAATATTACCGGCCGATGTTTTAAAGGCTTTATATTTCCTTTATCAAAGCTTTCTAAACCAGCAATTATTTTTAATAAAGTAGATTTCCCAACACCAGATTTCCCTAAAATAACTACTAATTCATTTTCAAATATATCTAATGAAATATCTTTTAAAATAATATCTTCATATGATTTATATAAGTTATTTATCTTAATCAATCGCTTTTCCATTTTTCCTCCACTTATTAATAGTTAAACTTTCCAAAGTATTAAATCCATATTTTTCAAAAATTAAACCTATTATTACTACTATAATTAACCCACCAAAGAGTCCTTTAGTATCCATATATACTCGTCTTTCAAAGATGTACCAACCTAATCCAGAAGAACTTCCTAATACTCCAAAAACCATTTCAGAAGAAATTAAAGCTCTCCAACCTCTAGCCCATGCAATTTTTAAACCTGATATGATATCAGATAAAAGCCCAAAAAAATAAATATTTATAATTTTATCTAATAGACTAAATTCAAATACATCTCCTATATCAATTAATTTAGGATTTAAATTTTTTAATCCATTTAACATATTTATAACTAAAGGCCAAAGTGTTGCGTGAATGATTATAAATATAATAGCTTTTTGTCCAAGTCCTATCCAAAGTATAACTAAAGGTATAATAGCAATTGAAGGTAAAGGATCAAATATTAAAATTAATAGTTCAACTAAACTTTCAAAATACTTACTAACTTTACTAAAAAATACTAATACAAAAGAAAGAATTAATGATATTGATATACTTTTAAAAAGTAAAATCAAACTATAATATATACTTTTTAAAAGGTTATTATTTAATAAATCATCTAAAATCTTTTTATTAATTTCTAAAAAAGATGGAAATAAAGCTTTAGGATAAATATTTAAATAACTAATTATTTCCCAAAGGCATATGAAAAATATTATATAAAAAAGCTTTATTTTGAATTTTTTATTCATCTATTCCCACCTTAATTTATCAGACTCATAACTTTTATTAATCATATCATTTTCATACATAAAATCTATAAATTTATCTAAACCTTTTATTTCTTTACTAAACTTCATATCCTTATCATATATAAGACTTTTTAAAGTATCTTTATCGTACTCATAATATTTACTTAAAATATTTAGAGTTTCCTTAGGTTTTTTATTAATAAAATCTATAGATTCAAAAATAGCCATTTTTACTGCTTTATATTCATCTTTATTTTCATAAAGTTTTTTAGAACCTAATCCTACAATAAATGTAAATTCATTACCAAAAGCTTCTTTACCACTAATTACTAAAAAATTTCTATCAATTTCTAATTCTTTTTGTAAATAAGGCGGTGAAGTAAAATGTAGTTTTATTTCACTATTTGAGTTTAGCGCACTCATGCCATTAGGGTGACTCATAGATACTAATTGTTTATCAAAATGTTTTGAATCATTTAATTTATCCTTAGCTGCCATTGAAAGTAAAATATGTTGTATACTACCAGGTTGAGGTAAAGCAATTTTAAAAGTTTTTTCAATATCTTTTAAAGTTTTTATAGATTTATCTGAACTTACTAAACCTAAAGGAGACTGAGAAAGTCCTGTTATAATTTTCCAAGGAGTATCATTTTCATAACCAATAATAAATGGAGGTATTCCTGTAAAACCTACATCTAACTTTTCAGAAACTATAGCTTCTCTAATTGCAGAAGCATTACCTAATTTAACCCATTTTATATTGTAATCTTTTAATCTCTTTTCTAAAAACTTTTTTTCTTTCATAATTTGTACTGGTGCATAAGCTAGACCAAATTGGTCTGCAATAACTAACTCTTTATTTGCACTAGTATCTTTATAGCTGCAACTTACTAAACTTAAAAATATTAAAACAGTTATAATTAAAATAAAACTTTTCTTAATCACGATACCACCTTTTTCCTTTGATAACTAAATTATTTCCTTTGTCATCTAAAATTTTTAATTTATCAAAAACATTTCTAATATTTTTTTGAATTGCTCTTTCACTTTTTCCTTTAATCATTAAATACCCTACTCTTTGAGAAGCATTTTTTATTTTTTCTAACTCATCTTCTTTTTTAACATCATAAAAACAATCTAAAACATTTTCGTCTTTTAAAATTTCTTTAATTGGAGTTACATATTCTACTTTACCAGGCTTAGCAAAAAAAAGTTGTGTAGATAAAAATTTGTTTTTACTCTTATCTACAGTAATTTTTTTATTTTTACCAGTTAAAGAAAGCTCTATCATTTGACTTAATATATCTATATTTCTTAAATAAGGTATAGCTTTATCTTCATAAGCTCCACCAATTCTACAAGCAATTTCATTAACCTTTATTCCTTTTTTACCTACTAAATACTGGAAATATATAGGACCATTTTTAATTTTAAAACTTTTTACAATATTTTTAGTTATTATTTCAATTTCTTTTTTATATTTTTTTAAATGCTTAGATGGATACTCGTGACCTACACATATACCTATTTTATCATTTGTTTGAAATGTAGCTCTATCAGATATACTAAATATTTCTAGATTTTTATTATAAACCCAACCTGATATAGTGATTTCTTGGTTTTTATAAAAAGATTCTACTAAAATTTCTTTTTTTCTAGAAAACGATAATGTATCATCTATTTTTTTACGAATTTCTTTTATATCTTTTACTAAATATATTCCTCTTTGTCCTTGAGAATCTAACGGTTTCATAACAAAGGGACTCTTTAATTTATCTAACTCTTTGTTTTTAAATCCTTTAGAGATGATTTTATAATCTACTGTTGGAATATTTTCTCTCTTAAAAATACTTTTCATATACTTTTTATTAGTTACATTTCTAGCTGCTTTAGGTTTTAAGTAAAAAGGAATCCCTATTTCTTTTGCCACTTTACTTGCAACATAAACTGGCTGATCAGTTCCAACAGTTATTAAAGCATCTATATTATTTTTTTTAGCTACCCTTAAAGTTTCTTTAACACTAAATGTATCAGCAATTTCTTTTTTATGAGCATACTCTTTACCTTTAGAATTTTTATTATATCCTGTAACTATAGTATAATAATTTTGTCTTTTTAATTCTTTTATTAAATTAATCTGACAGCTTCCTCCGCCTAAAACCATAACTTTTTTCATCTATTTAATCACCTTTTTTATTAAATATGAATCTTCTTTTTTTCTAAACTTTTCTAAAAATTTAAATGGAGCATAATATATAACTAAATTAATAAATAACTTTATTCTTTTATATAAATTATAACCAGATTTTCCATTAATTCTTTTTTTCTTTTTTATTATTAAATTTCCTATATTTTGACCTTCTTTTAATAACAAAGCACTTATATATATAAATTTATATTCAGTTTTTAAAATATTTTTTATAAACTTATTTTTAAATCCTCTAAAACTACTTACCTTTAAATTTCCATTTTTAAAAAAGAATTTTTTAAAAAATAAGTCTCTGAAGTTTTGTCCTAAACTTTTATCTTTTTCAACACCAAAAACAATATCATATTTTTTTAATAAATCAAAAATTTTCAAAATATCTTTAATATCTTGTTGTCCATCATCATCTATTGTTATGACATTTTTACCATTTACAAAATTAAATCCAGCAAAAATTGCATTTTGTTGACCAAAATTTTTTTCTAAAATAACTATTTTAATATTTTTATATCTTTTTTTTAATTCTTTTAAAATATCTACAGATTTATCTTTACTTCCATCATCTATACATATAATTTCAAATTTAAAATCTATATATTTATGTAATTTAGTTATAACTTTACCAATAGTTTTTTCACTATTATATATAGGAATAATAATTGATAATTTCATAAAAACCTCCAATATGATATAATTTATATGAGGTGATAACAATGAAAGAAATAGATTGTCTAGGTGATATGTGTCCTATTCCAATACTTAAATTAAAAAGAGAATTAAAAACTTTAAATTCAGGTGAATCAATTTTATTTATAGTTGATCATTCTTGTGTATTAGAAGAAATAAAAGGATTTGTAACAAAAAGAAATCATCAATTAGAAATTGATGAAGTAATTAACGGTGTATGGGAAATCACAATCACTTATATTTAACAAATACCTTTTGTTCCATTTTTTATAAAATAATCATAAATATTATTTATTGGATTTTGAACATTACATCCTTTTGACATTGCTACATAAATATCATAATTTAAATCAAAGTCTTTTATTTCAACTAATTTAAATTGTTCTTTATAAAGTTCTTGTTTTATTGACATATATGGTAAAAAACACATACCTAAAGAATTATCTATAGATGATTTGGCAGCAGAAATAGTATCCAATTCAAAAATAACGTTTAAATCATCCATATTAATTCCTGCTTTTTCTAAATTACTTTTTAAGAAATCTTTTCTAACTGAATAAGAATTCATTAAAATCAACTCATAATCTTTTAGTTGATTTATTTTTATTTCATCTGGAAATTTATCGCTATTTTTAGCAACTAATACTACTTTTTCTTTTCCAATAGAAGAATACTTTATATTTTTTTCAGTAGGTTCGATATTTAAAAAACTAACATCTGTTAACTTATTTTTCAAATCAACTAATGCCTCTTCACTAGATGTTGCATGAACTTCAAAATTTAAATTTTCATATTTTTTCTTAACTTTATATAAAACACAAGGTAGCGAATAATTAATAAAAGAATAATACCCACTTATCTTAATATTTCTTTTACTTTCTGATAAAGCACAAAGCTCACTATTCATCTCTTCGTATATCCTACTTATAAGACCAGAATACTTATATACAATTTGACCCATTTCAGTTAAAGATACACCTTTATTACTTCTTTCTAACAATTGATAACCTATTTCAGATTCTAATCTTTGCATCATCTGACTTAATGCTGATTGTGAAATATAACTTTTATGTGAAACTTTAGAAATACTTTTAGCCTCTACAACTTTTTTAAAAAAAAATAAAGATTTTAAATTCATTAGCTCTCCTCAAATTTTTTATTTTAATTATAACATAATTCCAATTGAATCCATAAATTTTTTTTGCAATCAGTTTTACTTATAGTGATTAAATATATTGATTACCACTTAACAAAGATTTAGTGTTATTATATTAACAGAGATTGTTAAGAGATTATCATAAGTTAAGTATTTTAAATGTTAAGGAGTGATTATATGAGTTCAAAAGATAATGGAAACACTTCTTCAAAAAAAACGAATTCGTCAATTCGAAGTAAAACTTCTAGAGGAAGTTCTATAAGAGATAAAACTTCTAGAGGTTCTACAAGTAAAAAATCATCAGGCAGTTCATTAAAAGATAAGACATCTAGAGGTTCTTCATCTGGTTCTTCTTTAAGTGAAAGAAGTTCTAGAAGACGTTCTAGAAAAAGTAGAAAAAAGAAAAAGAAGAAAAATCAAATCCCTTATGGAATTGGTTTAGTAGCTATTGCTACAGCTATAGGTTTATTTTTAAACACTATTTCTTCTACAGTAGCGCTTTATTGGGCTATTGGTATTGCTTTTGGTGTTATTTTACAAAGAGGAAGATTTTGTTTTACAGCTTCAATGAGAGATCCATATTTAACAGGTTCTACAAGTCTTACAAGAGCAGTTTTAATTGCTTTTGCAGTTACAACTATAGGTTTTACTGCTATTAAATATGGCTATTTTGCTAAAGGCTTACCTATACCTGGTATGGGATATGTTGTTCCTATAAGTTTTGCTACAATTATTGGAGCATTTTTATTTGGTATTGGTATGGTAATAGCTGGAGGTTGTGCTTCAGGTACATTGATGCGTTTAGGAGAAGGTTTTCAAATGCAAATTATTTCACTAACTTTCTTTGTTATTGGTTCTCTTTGGGGAGCTCATGACTTTGGTTGGTGGAAAATGAATTTTATTTCAAAAGGTAAATCAATTTTCTTACCAGACCTATTTGGATGGGCCGGTGGATTAGCAGTTCAATTAGCATTTATTTTTGCACTTTATTATATTGCAAAAAAATATGAAGAAAAAAATTAATTTAAGGAGGAATAAGTTATGAAAGAAGTAGAATTAGATTGTTATGGTGAAGCGTGTCCAGTTCCTTTAGTTAAAGCTGAAAAACAAATTGATAAATTAGATAAAGGTGATATTTTAATCGTTTTATTAGACCATAGTTGTGCTATGAAAAATGTTCCTGAATGGGCTAGAAACCAAGGACATAATGTTGAAGTTGTTGAAATCGATGATGGTGAATGGGAAGTTTTTATAGAAAAAAATTAATTTATTAGTACTAAAATTTTAATTTAAAATTTATAAGGAGGATTTAATTATGAAAGAAGTAGAATTAGATTGTTACGGTGAAGCGTGTCCAGTTCCTTTAGTTAAAGCTGAAAAACAAATTGATAAATTAGATAAAGGTGATATTTTAATCGTTTTATTAGACCATAGTTGTGCTATGAAAAATGTTCCTGAATGGGCTAGAAACCAAGGACATAATGTTGAAGTTGTTGAAATCGATGATGGTGAATGGGAAGTTTTTATAGAAAAAAATTAATCAAGCCGCTAAATTAGGAGGTGAATGATTTGAGTGAAAAATCAAGCTCAAGTTCAAAGAAATTTTTTGATGAATTAAAAAATAATAATTTTTATAAAAAATTATTTAAAAATCCTCTAACGTATGTTGCTGCTGCGATTTTATTATCAATCTTCCAAATGGTAACATTAGCTTCTACAGGTAATCCTTGGGGAGTATCTGGAGTATTAGCTTATTGGGGAGCATGGATGTTTGAAGCAGTAGGAGGCAATGTAGATAAATGGTATTATTTTGCATCTTCAGGTGCTCAAAATGTTTTAAATAATGGATTTTTAAAACATCCTGGAACATGGCGAAATTTAGGAATAATATTTGGTGCATTAGGGGCATCTTTACTTGCTTCAGGTTTTAAAATTAAAAAAATTAAATCAAAAAAACAAATAGTTGCCGCTTCATTAGGAGGACTTTTAATGGGGTACGGTGCGAGAGTTGCATATGGCTGTAATATAGGAGCTTTATATAGTGGTATTACATCACTTTCTTTATCTGGCTGGGTATTTGCAGTAGGTATGTTTTTCGGTGCTATTGTTGGTTCTAAATTATTAGTTAAGTATTTTATGTAAATATGGAGGTAAAATGAGTAAAAAGAAAAGAAGTAGAAGAAGACGAAGAAACGAGACTTTAGAATATGATGTTGTTGTTATAGGTGGTGGTCCAGCAGGACTTACAGCTGCTATTTATGCTGGTAGAGCAAAATTAAAAACTGTAGTAGTTGAAAAAGGTTTAATAGGTGGATTAGCTACTTATACTAACGAAATAGCAAACTACCCTGGTTTTCCAGAAGCTCCTAAAGGTGAAGATATTACTAATGAGATGAAAACTCAAGCTGAAAATATGGGAGTAGATTTTAAATTAACAGCTGTTAAATCTGTTGATTTAGAAGGTGATGTTAAAACAATAAAAACATTTAGAACTACTTATAAAGCAAAAACAGTTATTATTGCAACTGGTGGACGTCCTCGTACAACAGGTGCAAAAAACGAAGAAGACTTTTTATACGATAAAGGAATATCTTTTTGTGCAACTTGTGATGCGGCAGCAAATCAAGATAAGCACGTTGTAGTTATTGGTTCAGGAGATGCTGCAATAGAAGAAGGAATGTTTTTAACAAAGTTTGCTAAAAAAGTTACAGTTTCAGTTTTACACGATGAAGGAATAATGGATTGTAATGAAATTGCAAAAAATTCTGCTTTACAAAATGATAAAATGGAATTTTTATGGAATACTTCAGTTAAAAGATTTGAAGGAGACGACCATCTAGAAAGAGTAGTTTTATATAACTCTAAAGAAGATAAAGAAGTTCCTGTTGAATGTGATAATTGTTTTGAATTTATAGGTTATGTACCAAACAACGAATTATTTATAGATAAAGTTAAAACTAATGATAGAGGATATATTCCTGTAGATGATCTTAAAAGAACAAATGTTGAAGGTGTATTTGCAGTAGGTGATATTACTGATAAATGGTTAAAACAAATTGCAACAGCAGTTGGAGATGGTGCAATAGCTGGTTCTGCAGCTGAAAAATATATCCATGAATCTCATGTATATAATAATGAAATTATGCAAAAAGAAAAACCAGGCTTAATATATGTATATAACGCTATAGATGAAGCTAGCAGAGATTTAGTATCTGTTATTGATGAAGTTTCTAACGATAATCTAAAAACTTTTAAAATTGATGTATACAAATCTGAAGGTTTAGCTAAAAGATTAAATGTAGAAAAATATCCTGCTTTAGTTTTAACTGAAAATGGTGAAATAACTAAAAGAGTTTATGATTTAGATAAAGAAAAAATTAAATCAGCTGTAAAATAAACTCATAAATCCTAACAAAGTATTTGCACTAATCATTAAATTATGATAAAAATAAGAATACGTTATGTTAGGAGTGTGAGATATGTTAGAAGAATTAAATGTAGAATTAGATGATTTAAAAATATCTACAATAAAGAATCATAATCTATATGAAAAAAATAACGATTTATATTTAAATATTCATTTAAAAGATGACTCATTAATAAATATAGTTTTCCACAACGTAAGATCTTATTTTTATCAAGATTTTGACGGTGTAAATGATATAGAGTTAAATAAATTTAGTCCTAATTTAGACTTTATATCTTATTATAAAAATGGTTTTGCAATGTTTTCATCTATTGATTTATCAAATTTAGATAAATCAAATGTATCTGTTCCAAAATTTGTTATCAATCTAATAGATTCAAATATTTTAATAGATGCAGAATCAATAGAAGTTAATGGAAAATTATATGAATTAAAAATTTATAATTAATTTTAAAAGTAGCATATGCTGCTTTTATTTTTTTTTAATTTAATGTATAATTAAATAAAAAGGAGTTTATTTATGAATAATGTTATTAGTTTTACATTAAAAGATATTGGATTATTTGCCATTTGGGGTTTATTAATTATAATTTTATGCTATATTATTGTTTTATTAAAATCTGTATATATGACAGTTAAAGATTTTAGAAAAATTATTGATGAAAATAATGATAATGTTGATAAAGTCTTAAAACAAGCACCTGAACTTACTAAAAATATTACTAAAATATCTAAAGAAGTAGGAGATGCTTTTGATAAATTTAATCCAACAATAAACAATGTAGCTGAAACTAGTAAAGAGGTTACTGATACTATAAATAAAAATAATACTATAACAAAAGAAATAACAGCATTTTTTCAAATTTTAAATACTATTATTTCAAGGATTAAAAAATTTTTAAATAAAGATAAGGAATCTAAAGATAATGAAAAAAATAATTTATAGATTATTTCTAGGATTAATGATCACTATTTTAACATTAATTATTTCAGTACAATTTTTTTCTTATAATACTGATTATATCTATGAAAATATGACAAAAAAATTGAATATTAGTGATTCAGATTATATGAAAATTTCAAAAAATTTAACTTCTTTTTTAAAAAATAATAAAAATGATTTAGATTTTTATATAAATTTAAATAATGAAAGAGTAAAAACTTTTAATAAAAAAGAAATTAAACATATGAAAGATGTACAAAATATCTATTATAATTTAGGCATCTTAAAATATATAATTGTTTTTATTCTATTGGCTTCTATAATATTTAGTCGTATTGATTTTTTAAAATCAATATATTATTCAACAAGTATTTCCTTAGTATTTACATCAATACTTTTTATTTTAATATATTTCTCTTTTAATAAGACTTTTATACTTTTTCATAAATTAGCATTTAGCAATGATTTATGGTTGCTTAATCCTAATACAGATTTATTAATTAATTTAGTCCCTGAAAGTTTTTTTATTAATATATCTAAAAATATAATTAAATTATTTATTTTTATAAATATAATTTTAAGTGTAATTTCTAAATTAATATTAAATTATATAAATAAAAAATCCTTTTAAGAAAATATAAAAGGATTTTTTTACTTTTTTGAATATATAGCCTATTAAAATTTTATAATCTAAATAATATATATAATTAAATGATTCAAATATTATATTAATTACAATTTTTTTGAAATTTATGATTAAAACTGAAAAAATCGGGTAAATATTATGTAAGGAAATAAATGGTATTTATAAAAAAATGCTATGCTATTAAAAGGTTTTTAAGATTTTTTTTAAACGATTCAATTTGTTGATATAAGTTTATTATTGAAAAATTTTACCTCTTTTTTTATTTAGTTTTTTATAATATCCATTTAATTGAAATATAATAAAAAGGAGATGTAATATGAATTCAATTAAAAAGCAATTAATGGTTATTGTTAGTTTGGTAGTATTAATATCTGTAGGAACATTAGGAGCTATAAATTTATATTTTTTGAATGATATAAAAAATATGACTGTTCAAAGAACAGAATCAAAACTTTTTGAAAACTATGATTTGAAAATCAAAAATTTAGTAGAAACTGCAGAAGGCATACTTGAAAAAAATAATCAATTATATGAATCTGGTGAATTATCTTTAAAAGAGGCCCAAACCAGAGCTAAGGAATCAATAAGAAACCTTAGATATGGGAAAGATGATATTGGCTACTTTTGGATTGACAGCGAAGAATATGTTAATATATTGTTTCCTGGCTCACCTGAATCAGAAGGTAAATCAAGAAAAAATTTACAAGATACGAATGATAAATATATTATTAGAGAGTTAGTTGACGGAGCTGTAGAAAATGGAGATACATTTTTAGATTATTATTTTCCTAAACCTGGAGAAGAAGAATCTTCTTTGAAAAGAGGATATACTCGACATTTTAAACCTTGGGGATGGGTTATTGGTACTGGAAATTACGTAGATGATATAGAAGCTGTTATTGATGAATTTAATACAAGTATTACAAATAAAATTAATAATGTTACTAATCTTTCTATCATAGCGATTATAGCTTTAATTTTTTTATCTTTAATAGTAATATTTATATATACCACTAAGCTATCGAACTCTATAAAAACTGTAAGAAATTCAATTAATAAAATTGCCAATAATGATTTAACAGGAAAAGATTTAGAAGTAACGGAGAAACATGAAATCGGAGATTTGAAAAAATATTATAATAAAATGAAAAATAACTTAAAAGAACTTATTTCAGACATTAGACAAGAGTCAGAAAATTTAGCAGCTTCATCTGAAGAGTTAACTGCTACTAGTGAACAAGTATCAATCGCTTCTAATGAAGTAGCACAAACTATTCAAGAAATAGCAAATGGTGCTACTGACCAAGCTGAAGAAACAACTGAAGGAGCTAAAGATATTAATGTATTAGGAAATATAATTACTTCTGAAATAGAATTAGTAGAAAAATTAAATAAATCAGCTAAAACAGTTGATGAACTTAAAGAAGAGGGTTTTGTAGTTTTAAAAGATTTAGAAGAAAAAACAACTCAAAATAACGAAGCTACTAACGAAGTTCAAGACATAATAATTAAAACTAATGAAAACGCAGATAAAATTGAAAAGGCTAGTGATATGATAAAAAATATTGCAAAGCAAACTAATTTACTTGCACTTAATGCATCAATAGAAGCTGCTAGAGCTGGTGAAGCTGGCAAAGGATTTGCAGTAGTTGCAGATGAAATAAGAAAATTGGCAGAAGAAACTAATCAGTTTGCAAGTGAAATTTCAGATACTATACAAAATTTAAATGAAATGACTGAAAAAGGTGTAGTAACAATGGAAAAAGCAAATGAAATAGTCAAAAAACAAATGACAAGTTTAGACAATACTCATAATAAATTTGAAGGAATTTCAGATTCAATAGAAAATGTAGACAATGTAGTTGAAAAGCTTAATGAATCAACTGATAACATGATAAGTAAAAAAGATCAAATTATTAATATTATTGAAAATTTATCAGCTATATCAGAAGAAAATGCAGCAGGTACTCAACAAGCTTCTGCTTCAGTAGAAGAACAAACTGCTTCAATGTCTCAAATATCTGAGGCAAGTGAAGAATTAGCAAAATTAGCTGAAGATATGCAAAGTAATATTTCTAAATTTAAAATTTAATAAATTTATATTAAAAAAACCCTTTTTAAAAAAATAAAAGGGTTTTTTAATATATTATATTTATTTATGATCTATTTCAAAACTTTCCTTATAAACAACATTCTTTTTTAAATCTCTTAACTTAGCTACTTCTTTAATCGCTTGTTTTTTAGAAAGTCCTTTATCCATTTCAATTAAAATATGTTCTTTTATCGACATATTATATTCTATTTTTTCTTCCGTATAATCTCCTTTAACTACTATAACAAACTCACCTTTAGGTTTATTTTGATTAAAATGTTTTATAGCTTGCTCTACATTTACTCTTAAAACTTCTTCAAATTTTTTAGTTAATTCTCTACATATAGCTATTTCTCTATTTCCTAATATTTTCAAAATACTTTTTAAAGATTTTTTTATACGATACGGTGATTCATAAAAAATTAATGTTTTATCATCTTTTTCTAAATTCTTTAATTGTTTTTCTCTTGATTTTTTCTTTCTTTCTAAAAAACCTTCAAAACTAAACTTTTTAGTATTTAATCCTGACTGAATAAGAGCTAGTACAAAAGCAGTTGGTCCAGGCAGTACTTCAAATTCAAGTTTTTCTTTTATACATAACTTTATTAAATCATGACCTGGGTCTGATATACCTGGCATTCCTGCATCTGAAACTAATGCTATAGATTCATTATTTCTTAATCTTTTTATTATCTTTTTACCTTTAGTTTCTTTATTATGTTTATGATAAGATTTTAAATTACTATTAATTTCAAAGTGATTTAATAATTTAATAGTTCTTCTTGTATCTTCAGCATAAATATAATCTACTTTTTTTAAAATTTTTAAAACTCTTAATGTAATATCTTCTAAGTTACCAATTGGTGTTGGACATATATATAATTTAGCACTCTTTTTCATCTTTTACCTTTTCAATATCATCTACAGAATATTTAAATAAATCATCTGATAACTTATTAGTTTCTTTATCTATTAACCTTACTTTGACTTCTTGTTTTAAAATATTAGTCTTTTTAATAATACCTTTTCCATCTGGTGTTTTTACCTTCATATTATATTCAGGAATTGTTTTAAGTAATTTTTTATAAGTTTTATGTTCATAATTAATACAACACATTAATCTACCACAGATACCAGATATTTTAGCTGGATTTAAAGATAAAGATTGATCTTTTGCATTTTTTATTGTTATAGAATCAAAATCTGTTTTCCAATTAGCACAACAAATTTTTCTTCCACATATACCTATTCCATTTACCATTTTAGCTTCATCTCTAACACCTATTTGACGAAGTTCAATTCTTGTTTTAAAAACAGAAGCTAAATCCCTAACTAATGATCTAAAATCAACTCTACCATCAGCAGTAAAATAAAATATTAATTTATTTCTTTCAAAAGTATATTCACTATCTATTAATTTCATTTCTAAATTATGTTTTTTTATCTTTTTTTCACAAATATCTAAAGCTTTATCAGCATCTTTGATGTTATCTTTATTTTTTTGTTTATCTTTATCAGTAGCTATTCTAATTACATCTTTTAATTCATTTTCAATTTCATTTTTCTTAATTTTTTTATTTGGAATAACAACTGTTCCAAATTCTATTCCTCTTGATGTTTCTACAATAACTTTTTTTCCACTATCTATATCTAATTTATTTGGGTTAAAATAATAAATTTTTCCTGCTTTTTTAAATCTTACACCTACTATATCTAACATTATTTTCCTCCTGGATCTATTGTATTTAAAATTAAATAATCAATAACTAATTTAAAATTTATATTTTTCTCTAAATTTTGTTTAGCTTTTTGAATATTTTCAATTATTTTAATTAAATTTTTATCTGCTAATTTATATACTTCTTTTTCAATTATATCTAATTTATCTTTATTAATAATTAAATCCTTATTATTATTAACTTTATAAATCATTAAATCTCTAAACCACAAAATCATTATTTCGAAAATCAAATCAATTTGTTCTTTGTTTTCTTTTAAAAAATTTATACCTTTTATACTATTAATTATTTGATTATAAAGTAATTGATTACAATACTCAATAGTTTCATTTCTCAAATTTATAAAATCTTTTGAATCAATAGCTTTTTGAACATTTTTTACAATACCATTAGAAAAAATTTTTATCATATTTTGCTTTTCAGTAGATATTTTATAATTTTCATTAATATATTTAGATATTTCTTTATCATTTAAAGGTTTGAAATTTATAACTTGTCCTCTTGATATAATTGTATCTAATAATATATTTACATTTTTAGTTATAAATAATATTTTAGCATAATCTGGTGGTTCTTCTAATACTTTTAAAATTGTATTTTGAGCACTTTTAGTTAATTTTTCACTATCATCTATTAAAATAAATTTATATTCACTTTCATTAGGTTTAAATCTTAAAAAATTTTGAAAATCCTTGATTTGTTTATTTTTTATTGAATTACCATCAGGTTTAATTATTTTAATATCCGGATGATTCAAATGATTTATTTTTTGACAAGAAATACATTCTTCACAAGGATTTTCAATATTATTTTTACATAAAATTGCTTTTATTAAATTAATAGCAAATAATTTTTTGCCTATTCCTTCTTTGCCTTCAAATATATAACTGTGACTAATACTATTATTCTTTAATTTTTTTTTAAATAATTGTATATTTTTTTTATGTCCATAAATTTGGTCAAAACTCATAAAACTCCTTAAATTTATACTTGTATAAAGTTATCTACATCTAAAACAAAAATAGTTGCTCCACCTACAGTAACCTCAACTGGTTCTCCCATAAATGTAGATGCTTCACCTATCATAGATGTTGCCATAGTATATTCTTTACGTGTTTGACATTTTTCTTTAATAATATCTATCACATGAGAGACTTCATCTTCATCTACACCAATCATTAAAGTAGTATTTCCTGTTTTTAAAAATCCTCCTGTTGATGATAATTTTGTAACTCCATAATCATTTTTTGAAAGTTTTTTTATCACATCATGACTATCTTCATCATGGATTACAGCTACTATTAATTTCATAAAAACCATCCTTTCATTAAAAAACTTTTATTCTATTTAATGGAAATAATCTTATTAATACTTTTCCAATAAACTTATCTTTTTTAATTAATCCTACATTTGAAGATCTACTATCCAAGCTAGCATGTCTATTATCTCCCATTAAAAAATATTTATTTTCAGGGATTTCTTCTATATATATATTACCATTAGTCAAAGAATTAATATATTTTTCTTCTAAAAGTTTATCATTAATATATACTTTATTATTTCTAATTTCTAATTCATCACCTGGCAGCCCTATAACTCTTTTTATTAGATTTTTATGATCTCCTACATCAGTTTTTAACTTTTGTAAAAAATTTAATCTAGAAACATCAGATTTATCAATAGTCAAATCTGATTTAAAAGATACTATATCACCTCTATTTACATTTTTTGTTCTTTGTAAAACTAACATATCTTTTTCAATCAAAGTAGGATACATAGATGTAGAGTAAACCATAGTTGTAGTTATAAATATATTTAAAATACTTACAAATACAATTGCAAATATTAAAGA
Source organism: Bacillota bacterium (assembly GCA_051744845.1). GTDB lineage: Bacteria > Bacillota > Clostridia > Peptostreptococcales > Acidaminobacteraceae > JBNJDJ01. The sequence continues at coordinate 5,558 of JBNJDJ010000011.1, read as the reverse complement.
TTTTATCCATTCAATTATTTCTTTTTTCATTATTTTCCTCCAAAACTTTTATTTCATTTTTTATTATACTTATCTTTTCTAAAGCTTCTTTAGTTATTATTTCTCCCGGCATAATCAATGGAATGCCAGGAGGATAAGGTATAACAGATTCATAAGCAATTTTATTTAAACTTTTATTGACTTTTATTTTTTTAAAACTATATTTTTTTAACTCACTTGGTCTATATTTAATGTTTATATTTTCTAAAATTAATCCTTTTTTAAAACTTAAAGATTTTTTATTAATAGTTTTTTCAATAGATTTTAAAGCTTTTAGCAACTTTTCAAAATCTTTAGATTTATTAAAAACACTTGCTATTAATAAACAATAGTTATATGTTGAATATTCAACTTGTATTTTATATTTTTTTCTTAAAATTTTTTCCAAATCATTTCCATTGATTCCTAATTTCAATGGTGAAATTATAAGTTTAGAAAAATCATAATCATAACCTATATCTAAATTATTTAAATTAATAAATTTAGTTTCTTTTAACTTATTTGAAAATTTTTTAATATTTTTATTTAATTTTTCACTATAAATTTTTCCTTTATTTTTAAAAAACTTTAAATTTGCATCTAAGGATGCCATTATTATATATGATGGTGAAGAAGTTTGAAAGATTTTTAAATAATTTTCAACATTCTTTATAATACTTTTGTTAAATATATGTAAATAAGCTCCTTGTGTAAGTGTTAAGCCATTTTTATGAGCACTTTGAATAACAGCATCAACTTTAAAATTTGTTCCACTGTCAGGAAATAATGTGCTAAATTTAAAATGTGATCCATGAGCTTCATCTATTATTATAAATTTATTGTATGATTTTATGATTTTAACAACTTTTTTTAAATTATAACATATACCTTCGTAAGTTGGATATGTTAAAAATACTACTTTAATCTTTGGAAAATTTTTTAATTTATATTTCAAATCTTTAATGTCTATACCACAAATTAAATCAGTTTTTGAATCTAATTTGGGTTTTATATGCAATGGATTTAATTCATTTAGTTTAACTGCATTTAAAACAGACTTGTGAGCATTTCGATTTATTAATATTTTATCATTTTTATTAGTGACTGAATAAATAGTCGATAAAATACCACAAGTACTTCCATTTACTAAAAAATAACTTTTTTTTGAATTGAATATTTTCGATAAATCCTTTTGACTTTTTTTTATAATATTTTTAGGATCGTGTAAATTATCAGTACCAGGTATTTCTGTTATATCCAAATCTAATAAATTATTATTTTCTATATATTTATAAATTTTTTTATTGTTTTTATGTCCAGGCATATGAAAAGAAGTTAAATTTTCATCTTTAACACTTTTCAAACCTTTAATTAATGATTTAGTCTTTTTCATAATTAACTCTCTTTTGAATTTCTTTAACTAATTTATTTTTAGGATCAAATTTAATTTCTTGATTATTATATTTTATAGTATATATCTCGTTTTTCCTATTCAAATTATAAAATTGATTCCAAAACTTTAAAGTTAAATGACTTGTAGAGTCAATGCTACAAATATCCTCTAAAAATATTTTGTACGAAAATTGATATCTTTCAGAAAATTTTCTGATTATAATTAATTCATTATCAATCAATTTATATTCATAATCAGGTAAAATTTTATATATACCATTTAAAAATATATAAACTATAATAAATAATATAGCTAATTGAATATATAAATTTCTCGATAAATTAATGGTAAGATATGATAAATAAAAAAATATTATAGATAAAATAGTAACGATTAAAAAATTAACTTTAGATCTATTTTTTTGATTGATCATTTTATCGCCTCATCTTTACTATATTTTTTGAAAATATAATTTTTTATACCTCCAACTTCTTTATATGCAACTTTGCCTATTTCAATTAAAATATATCCTAAAATAATAATAAAAAATATTATTGTTATTAATCCTAAGATCTTTTCTATTAAATCCATATTTACCTCTCATTTACTTTATAATAAAATTATATCATTTATTTTTGATTAATCAATTTATAATATACTTTTATCAAAAAAATAAAACGGTAAAAAACCGTTTTATCTTAAAATTAATTAATTTTTTCAACACCATACATATATTTTTGTAAAGCTTCTGGAATATCAATACTTCCATCTTCATTTTGATAATTTTCCATAATTGCTGCAACAGTTCTTCCTACAGCTAAACCTGAACCATTTAAAGTGTTTAGATACTCTACATTACCATCTTCTTTTCTACGATATCTTATATTTCCTCTACGGGCTTGATAATCAGTAAAGTTTGAGCATGATGATATTTCTAAATAATCATTATAACTTGGCATCCAAACTTCAATATCATAAGTTTTAGATGAACTAAATCCTAAATCTCCACCACACAATTGTACAACTCTATATGGTAAATTTAATTTCTTTAATACTTTTTCAGCATTTGCTAATAATTTTTGTAATTCATCTTCAGCATTTTCTGGTTTTACAAATTTAACTAATTCAACTTTATTAAATTGATGTTGTCTAATTAATCCTCTTGTATCTCTTCCAGCTGATCCTGCTTCTTTTCTAAAACAAGGAGTATAAGCTGTATGATATATTGGTAAATCCTCTTGGTCTAAAATTTCATTTGCATAAAGATTTGTCAAAGGAACTTCAGCAGTCGGAATTAAAAATAAATCTTTTGATGGAACATGAAACATATCATTTTCAAATTTTGGCAATTGTCCTGTTCCAATCATTGCATCTCTATTTACTAAGAATGGTGGTACAATTTCTTCATAACCATGTTCAGTTGTATGAAGCTCTAACATAAAGTTTAAAACAGCTCTTTCTAATCTAGCACCTAAATTTTTCATAACTGAAAATCTAGATCCTGATAATTTTGAAGCTCTTTCAAAATCAATAATATCTAAATCTTCACCTAAATCCCAATGAGCTTTTTGTTCAAAATTAAACTCAGTAGGTTTACCTTCTTTTTTTATTAAAATATTATCTTCATCTGTTTCACCTTTAGGAGTTGATGATTTAGGTGTATTAGGTATTTCTAATAAAAGTTTTTCAATTTCATCTTCTATTTCTTTTACCTCCGAATTCATATCTTTTACTTTTTGTGAAAGTTCACCCATTTTTTCAATTAAATGGCTAGCATCTTTGCCTTCTTTTTTTAACTTAGGAATTTTTTTAGACTCTTCTTTTTGTTCATGTCTTAATTTCTCTGAGACAGTTAATATTTCCTTTCTTTTATCATCTAATTCAATTATTTTTTCTAAATCAAATTCTTTACCTCTTAATTTAAGTAATTCATTTACTTCATCAAAATCTTTTCTAATCCTTAAAATATCTAACATTTTTCCCTCCTTAATTCAAAAAATAAAAAAACTCATCCTTTAAAAGGACGAGATTACCCGTGTTGCCACCTAATTTAACTAACAAAAAGTTCACTTTAAACACTTTATCGAGTGTTAACCGTTTAACATTACTTAAACCATAAGAAGTAGATTCAATTAAAATATTGTTAATTTACAGCAACCATTAACTCTCTTAAAAAAACATTTTAACCTACTAATCTTCCCTAAAGGACTATACATTTTTTATTAATATATCATAATATATATTTTATATCAACTTATATTTTCTTTTTTAAAATATTAAATAATTTTCTTTCAGTTTCATATACTTTATTCTTAATATTTTTTAATTTTATATCTACTCTTTTAGCAATTTCTTTTAGAGATTTTTTTTCACAATTAACTCCGTAATATAATTTAATTATTTTTATTTCTTTATCAGATAATTTTTCAGATTCAGTAATATATTTTAATTCTTTAGTTATAAATTTTTTAGTTAGTATTTCTATATCTTTCATTAATTTCTCCTATATAAATTTCTAATAATTTCTTAGATAATTTATTTTTTTGTTTATTTCCAGAATTTTTAATAATTACCTTTCTATTTTCGTTAATATTTTTTAAATTTTTATCTTTATTTAAAATATTTTTTAAATTTAATACAGTACCTAAATTTCCATCAAATATTTTAAAATTATAATTTTCTAATAAGTAAGTTTTTATAAATAAAAAATGAGTACAACCTAATACAATAGAATCAATATCTTTATAACTATCAATACATTTATCTACAATTTCATTAACTTTGCCAGAATTAAACTCTATTTTCTCAATAGATTCAACTAATTTAGAACAAGGTTTATTAATAACCTTTTGATTATCTTTTAAACTTTGTAATAAAGTTTTGTATTTTTTTTCTTTTAAAGTCATTTCAGTAGCTAAAACTAGTGTTTTTTTAGTATCTTTATCCTCTAGTGCAGGCTTAATTGCTGGTTCCATTCCTATGATAGGAATATTATAATATTTTCTTAAAATATCTATAGCTGCACTTGTAGCAGTATTACAAGCTATAACAATTGCTTTAACATTATAATTTTTAATTAATTTATCACAAATTTTTTTAGAAAGTTTAATTACTTCAGATTTACTTTTAATACCATATGGTGCATTTTTAGAATCTCCAAAATAAATAAAATCTTCATTTGGTAAAATTCTTAAAGCTGTAGCTAGTACAGTTAATCCTCCTACACCTGAATCAAAAATTCCTATCATCTAATCTCCTTATAATTATATTAGTTAATTTTCAAAATTTTATTTACATTTTTTCTTGCTGTTTCAATATGTTGCCTAATATATTTACAAGCACGATCTGCATCTCTATCTTTCAATGCATTTAATATTTCTTTATGCTCTTTTAATGCTTTATCTAAACGTCCCTCAGTTTTTAATGATTCTAATCGTGTGGATTTAATAAATAATTGAAAATCTCTTAATATATTTTCTAAAAATCTACTTTTAGTACTTGAATATATTTTTTCATGAAATTCAGTATTCAATTCAAAAATCCTTTTAGCATTACCTTTAGATGTGAAAAACTCCATTAAATCATAAATTTCTTCTAATTCTTCTAAATCTTTTTCAGTCATTCTTTCAACAGCCCATCTAGCTGCGATAGTTTCTATAGAAATACGTACAGTATAAATATCGTATATATCTTGATCAGATATTCCTTTAACAATAACGCCTCTATTAGGAATACTTTCAACTAATCCATCTAATTCTAGCTGTTTTAATGCTTCTCTAACTGGTGTTCTGCTTACTCCTAATTCTTTTGCTAACCTATTTTCAATTAATTTATCACCAGGATTATAATCCCCATTAATTATCTCATCTCTAACACGGTCAAAAATTAAAGTCGTCAAAGACTTTTTTCCTTCATTATCATCAATAATACTCATACATATCCTTTCATAGGGAATTCTATCTTAAACATCTTTACTATATAGTATTTTATATAAGTTTTTAGCCAATGTCAATGAAATTATATATTAAAAAAATCCTAGTATACTAGGATTTAATTAAAAATATCATCTGGCAACGTCCTGTCCTCCCAGTGGGTTTCCCTCACAAGTACTTTAGGCGCTAAGAAGCTTTACTTCTGTGTTCGAAAT
>JBNJDJ010000010.1:0-44048 GCA_051744845.1 Bacillota bacterium | reverse complement strand
AAGAAAAAGAAAAAGAAAAAGAAAAAGAAGAGGAAAATTAAAACCTTAATTATTCGAAGTCAATACTATTTAATTAGTATTGGCTTTTTCAATGGTTAATATTAAAAAAGTATTAAAAAGTATTAAAAAATTATAAAGTTTAAAATATATATGTTAAACTAATTCTAAGGAGGTGAATAAAATGATAAAAAAGATAATGTATATATTTAGTGCACTTTTAGGGGCACTAATTGGATTAGGAATAGCTAATTTTTTATTGCAATTTGAAACATTATCAACTTCTAACAATATCTTTGTTTATGTGTTTTTTGGAATTATATTTTCTATATTTTTTGTGTTTTTAATCCCTAAGTTAAAGAAGTTTTTAAAAACAATTACAAGTTTAATTGAAAATGAGATTTCTAGATTAGATTCAAATCAAATTATACCATCAACTATTGGTTTTGTAGTTGCTATGGTGGTTGCTCTTTTAATAAGTAATATTTTCAAATATATTCCTAAAAATTTAGAGTGGTTAGGTTTAGCTCTTACTATTTTCACATATATATTTTTTGGTTATTTAGGTATAAATTTACCAAAAAATTATGTTGATACATTAGGTCCGCTAAATTTATTATCTAAATTTAAAGCTATTAAAAAGGAAAAAGAGTTAATAGAAAAAGAAAACGATGAACAAATAGCTAAAAAAGATATGTGTCCTAAAGTTGTAGATACAAGTGTTATTATTGATGGACGGATATCTGATATTGTAGAAACTGGTTTTGTAGAAGGAAAACTTATTATTCCAGAATTTGTGTTAGATGAGCTACAACATATTGCCGATTCTAGTGAAGATTTGAAAAGAAAAAAAGGTAGAAGAGGTTTAGATATTTTGAGAAAGCTTAGGGAAAATAGTTTAGTCGATGTAGATGTTTCTGAAAAAGACTTTGATAATGAAGAGGTAGATTCTAAATTAATCAAATTAGCTCAACAGCTAGATGGAGCAGTTTTAACTAATGATTATAATTTAAATAAAGTAGCTTCTGTTAAAGGTGTAAAAGTATTAAATATAAATGAATTAGCAAATGCAGTTAAACCAGTTGTTATTCCAGGTGAAAGATTTAATGTTGATATACTTAAAAAAGGTAAAGGAAATAATCAAGGTGTAGGTTACTTAGATGATGGAACTATGATAGTTGTAGAAGGTGGTCAAAAATATATTGGTCAAGAAATAGAGACTGAAGTAACAAGTGTATTACAAACAGATGCTGGACGAATGATTTTTGTTAAACCGATTTAAAGGAGGAAATTTTGAATTCAGTTATTATTCCTGCTGCTGGTAAATCTAGTAGAATGGGCGATAAAATCGATAAACAATTAGTTAGATTAAATTCTAAAGAATTAATAATTCATACACTAGAAATTTTTGAAAGAAATGAAAAAATCGATGAAATCATTTTAGTTGTAAACTCTAAAAAAATTAAGATTTTTAAACAATTAATTAGAAATTATAATTTAGATAAAATAAAAATAATTTCTGGAGGAGACAGTCGTAAACAATCTGTTTATTTAGGTCTTTTATCAATGGATAAGTCTAAAGGGAAAGTATTAATACACGATGGAGCAAGACCTTTTTTAAAAGATGAATATATTGATAAAATTTTAAATAGCTTAAATGAGTATGAAGGTTGTGTTTTAGGTGTAGATCCTAAAAATACTATAAAAAATGTAAAAGATGGTTTTATTAAAAAAACCTATAAAAGAGATAATTTATGTAGTGTCCAAACTCCTCAAGGATTTAGAAAAAATATAATTTTAAAAGCTTATGAAAAAGGCATAAAAGAAAAATCAAAAGTTACAGATGATAGTTCATTAGTTGAAAAATTAGGTATAAAGGTAAAAATTATAAAAGGCGATTATACTAATTTTAAAATAACTACTAAAATTGATTTAGAGTTAGCTAAAGTACTTATTCGAAAGGAACTTATATGAAAGTCGGAATAGGTTATGATGTACATAAAATTGTAAAAAATAAAAAATTAGTATTAGGTGGAGAAATTATAAAATCTGATTTTGGTCTTAAAGGACATTCTGATGCAGATGTTTTAGTACATGCAGTAATTGATGCATTATTAGGTGCTAGCGGTTTAGGAGATATAGGCACTCTTTTTCCTGATACAGATGATAAATATAAAGATATTTATTCAATTAAATTACTAGTTTTAGTTAAAGAAAAGTTAGAATTACACGGATATATAATAAATAATATTGATAGTGTAATTATTGCTCAAAAACCTAAATTATTTGATTATAAAAAAGAAATGGAAAAAAATATTGCTAACGCCTTATCAATAGATACTTCTTTAGTAAATGTAAAAGCTACTACTACTGAAGGTCTTGGATTTGAAGGTAGGAAAAAAGGAATAGCAGCAAAAGCAATTGCTGCTATTGAGTAATATTTTTTACTTTCATATTCTTTTTTATTAAATTTATTAAATTTTTATCATCTTTAGTTATAAAACTAAATGCTTTTCCTTTGTTTCCTTGTCTTCCAGTTCTGCCTATTCTATGAATATAAGTATCTAGATCATCAGGCATATCATAATTAATAATATGAGTAACGCCGTTTATATCTAGTCCTCTTGCAGCAACATCTGTAGCAATTAGATATTTAAATTTTAAATTTCTAAAACTGTTAATTCTTCTTTTTCTTTTATTTTGTTTCATATCTCCGTGAAGTTTTTTACAGTCAAAATTATTTTGTCCTAAAAATAAATCTAGTTCATCTACTCTCCTTTTAGTTCTTACAAATATAATAGCCATAAAAGGATTTTCATCTTTTAATAATTTAACAATTTTTTCTCTTTTATTATGAGGATTACATTTTAGCTTAAATTGTTTAATATTTTTTAAAATTTCTTTTGTACTATCATTAGATACAACTTCTGGATTATTCATATATTTATAAGCTAACTTTTTAACATTTGAATCTATTGTTGCTGAAAAGCAAAGAGTTTGTCTGTTTTTATTTGAATATTTTATGATGTTTTCAATATCTTCTTTAAAACCCATTTCCAAAAGATGATCTACTTCATCTAAAATAAAATAATTAATTTTAGATAAATCAATATTATTTCTATGAATATGATCTATTAATCTTCCAGTTGTAGCTACTACTAAATGTATATTTTTATCTAATTTATTTTTTTGAGGTTTTAAAGATCTTCCTCCAAAGAGTTTTAGAATATTAATATTTTTCCCTTTTGAAAATTTAGTAGCTTCTTTAGTAATTTGTGTTGCCAATTCTCTAGTTGGAGTTAAAATTAAACATTGAATATTTTGATTTTTAGGATCAATATCTTCTAAAATTGGTAGTAAAAATGCAATAGTTTTACCTGTACCTGTAGGTGATTTAACAATAAGATCCTTTTTTTCTTTAATTTTAGGTATAACCATTCTTTGAATTTTAGTTGGTTTATATATTCTTTGCTTTTTTAAAGCTTTTACACTTTCTTTACTTAAATTAAATGATTTAAAGTTTTCCATAAGTTTCCTTTCTATTATTTAAAACAATCTTATTATATCATATATTAAAATTTAGAAAAAATTAAGAATTAATTATTATTTATTTAACTTATAAAATGTATAATGTATATAAATGATGATTATTTGGAATTTATAAAGGAGTTAGAAAATGGATAATAAAAATATACCTGAGTTAAATGATTCAATAAATATATTTGGTAAAATTTCCAATTTATTTTTAGATAGATTTAGAATCGTTTATCTTTTAATAGCTTTTGTATTTATTTTTGGGATATTTAATTTTTTTGATTTACCAAAAGAATCTACTCCAGAAATAAAAGCTAACATTGCCATTGTACAAGTAGCTTATCCTGGAGCTAGTGTAGAAGATATGGAAATATTAGTAACAGATCCTCTAGAAGATAAAATAGATGGATTAAATGATGTCAAAGAAATTAATTCTACTACAAAAGCAGGATCAAGTCAAATATTAGTAGAATATGATTATGAAAGTGATATAAAAGAAAAAACTGATGATCTTAAAGATGCAGTTGATCAAACTGATTTACCAGAAGATAGTTTAGATCCTTTTGTAGATTATTTTCGATCAGATTTAATGCCATTAATGAATTTAAGTGTAACTGGCGATTATGAATTATCAGAGTTAAAAGAAATTGCTGAAGATATTGAAAGAGAAGTTGAATCTTTTGAAGGTATTGATGAACTAGACTTAAATGGTGGAGTTGAAAAACAAGTAGAAATAAAATTAAAAGAAAAGAAGCTTTTAAGTTATGGTTTAAGTAAAGAAATGGTAGAAAATACTATACGTGCTAAAAATATAAACATCCCAAGTGGAGATAAATCTTTAGATAAAATGCATTATAACATACGTGTAGATAGTTTATATGAAAATATCGACCAAATAAAAAATACACTTATAACAATTCAAGATGATAAAAGTGTGTATATAAAAGATATAGCTGATGTATCTTATGTAACTGAAAATTTAGATCAAGTATCAAAATTATATATTAATAGTTTTGAAAAAAAGTCTTCAAAACCAGTTGTATATTTACAAGTTTATCGAGTAGACAATGGAGATATGATTGAACCTGCTGAAAAAATTCATCAAATGATTGAAAATAAAAAAGGTGAGTTGTATCCAGAAAATGTAGATATATTAGTAAGTTCAGATATGTCAGAAATAGTACAAGAAGATTTAGATAATGTTTTAGGTTCAGCATTAAGTGGTCTTTTAGTTGTAATAATTGTTTTATTTTTATTTATAGGCCTTAGAGAAGCATACATTGTATCATTTGTAATTCCTTTATCAATATTTACATCTTTGATACTTATGAATACATTTGATATTTCTTTTAACATAATGTCTTCTACAGGACTTATAATATCCTTAGGTCTTTTAGTAGATAATGCAATTGTTGTAATGGAAAATATTGATAGAATGAGAGATAAAAAACTTACTAGAAAATTGGCTGCTAAAGTAGCTTTAAACCAAGTAGCCCCAGCAGTTTTTGCTGCTACTTTAACAACTATTGCTGCATTTTTCCCTTTAGCTTTAACACCTGGACCAATAGGAGAAGCTTTAAAACAAATTCCTATGACAGTTATGTTTGCTTTAGGAACGTCTTTTGTAGTCTCGGTAGCAATAACACCAACTTTATGCTCAAGATTTTTAGAAACATATAAAAGTATAAAAAATACTAAAATGACTCCGTTAAAAAATATTTTATCAATTACTTTTACCTTTATATTAGCAACAATTGCATTTTCAATTGGAGGAAATTTAGGAGTGTTTTCATTAAGCTTAGGAGCCGGTTTTGCTATAGCAATGTATATAAAAGATAAATATTTTGTTGAAAATCCTCATAATATTTCTAATAAATATAGTTTGTTTGTTAAAAGTATTTTAAAGACGCGTTGGAAAAAAGGATTAATATTAGTAATGTCAGTAGTTTTACTTATAGGTTCTTTTTCCCTTTTAGCAACAGGTATAATAAAATCTGAATTTATGCCATATGAAACACCTACTGGTGCTTCTATAAGTGTAGAAGCTCCAAGATTATATAGACTTAAAGATACAGAGAAAATTTTTGAAAAAATAGAAAAGATTCTTTTTAAATATGATGATATTAAAAGTTTCAATCAAACAATAGGAGGAGAAGATTTAAACTCTGGAAGTGTAACTATAGATTTTGTAGATGAAGAAAAAATGAAATATTTACCTAATGATTTAATCGAGGATATAAGAAAAGATTTAAAAATAATACCTAATGCATCTATTTCTATTTCTGGAAGCGGAGGTATGGGGCGTCAAGCTGTTGATTCTCCAATATCAATTGAATTGATGTCAAATGATAAATCTCTTTCTAAAGAAGTTGGACAAAAAATAGTCAATGAGATAAAAACTATAGATGGAATAGTAGATTTAAAATTATCTACTGAATCTGGGATTCCTGAATTAGAGATTATTATTGACGAAGTTAAAGCCAAAAGTTTTGGTTTAACAAGTGCTCAAGTAGGAAGTAAAGTACGTACTGTAATTTCTGATTCAGATATAGGAACAATGCGTCAAGCTGGAGATGAAATTGATTTAAAATTAAATTATGATTATAATATTGAAACAGTTAATGATTTAGAAAAGATTGTATTTTATAATAATGGGAAAATGGTTACTTTAAATCAAATTGCAAAAATAAAAGAGACTAGAGGGGCTAATAAAATAAGTCATAAAAATGGTAATACTCTTATTGAAATAACTTCTGGTATAAAAAAAGATGAAAATGTTAATGTTATTAATCAAAGAATAAATGAAAAGATAAAGAATATAGATACTAAAGGAGTTAATGTCTCTTTTGGTGGGGAAAGTAGAGAAATGAGAGAAATATTTACTGAAATGTTTAAAAACTTTTTAATAGCGATCTTTTTAGTATATATTATTCTATCTTTACAATTCAACTCATTAAGTCAACCAATTGTTATTTTAGTTTCTCTACCACTTGCTTTAATTGGTACTTTTATTGGTTTGTTTTTAACTGGTCAAAATTTTGGTACTTATGCATTTATGGGAATAGTTGCCTTAGTTGGAATAGCTGTAAATGATGCAATTGTACTTTTAGATTTTGCTAATTATCAAAGAGACCATGGACATGATTTAATAAATGCAACTACTAAAGCAGTAAAGACAAGATTTGTACCTGTGTTTGCAACATCTATAACTACAATTGCAGGTATTTTGCCATTAACAATAAATAATGAAACAATACGTCAATTAGGAGTTGCTTTGATATTTGGGTTAATTGCATCTACATTTTTAACACTTTTAATTATTCCTATAGTTTATCAAACTGTTGAAAAATACAAAGATAAGTTCCAAATTAAATTCAATTTATTCCAAGAGGAGGAAAGTAATGTTTAAAAAAAATATATCTTTGATTATAATAATTTTATTGATTTTTATAAGTTTTGTTGGTTGTACTAAACCAAAAGAAAATAAAGAAATAAATGAAAATAAAAAGGTAGTAACGACTAAAGAAATTTCTACATCAAATCTTTTAGAAAAATATAGTACAGTAGGATTAGCTTCAGCAAATAAAACATATAACTTAGTAGGACAAACAGGTGCTGAAGTTAAAAACGTTTATGTGAAAGTAGGAGATAAAGTAACTAAGAATCAAAACTTATTTGCCTTAGATTCAGATGTTACAAAGAGAAATGCAGAAAATAGTAAAAAGGCTAGTTTAACCCAACTTCAACAAGCTAAATTAGCTTATGAAGATGCGCTAGAAAATTATAATAAAAATAAAAAATTATTTGAACAAGGAGTTATTTCTAAGAAAAATTTGGATACAATTTCATTAAATCTATCAAATAAAAAATTAGCTTTAGAAAATGCACAAACAAATTATAATAATACAGTAAAAAATCTAGATGATGAAATAGAAAGTAAAATAATTAAGTCACCAATAGATGGATTAGTTGTATCAAATAATATAAATAAAGAAGATATTTTAAATGGTCAAAAGACTATGTCTGTTATGGATTTAAAAAAGATTAAAATAAAAGCTCAAGTTTCTAGTGAGATTATAAATAAAATAAAAGTAGGTCAACAAGTAAAGATAAGTTTTGATGAACTTAATAAAAATATAGATGCAAAAATTAGTCAAATTTCATATATTGGTAATAATGCCTCGTATCCAATACAAATAGATATTGAAAATGATAATTTAGATATTAAACCTGGGATGTATTGTGATATTGATATTGTATTAAATGAGTATAAAGATGTAATATCTATACCTAAATATTCTTTATTAAATGAAAATGAAAAAGCTTATGTATTTATTAATGATAAAGGGAAAGCAAAAAAAAGATATTTAGATTTAGGTAAAGATATTTCAGGACAAGTTATTGTTAAAAATGGTTTGAAAGTTGGTCAAAATTTAATTATTGAAGGTCAAAATTATATTGATTCTGATGATTTAATAAAAGAATAGAGGTAATATGTCTATAAAGAAAAAATTAATTATTATGCTTTTGATTACTATTTTAGTAGTAATGGGTGTGTATTATCACACTCTTTCAAAAGCTGTTGAATTAGCTATTAATGGGCCTGATAAGCACTTAAGTGAAAAATTGAGAAATAATAAAGAATATATTAAAATATCTAATGATGTTGAGAAGGTGATAAAAACTTTTAATGATTATATATTTAATAACCCTAAAATACTTATAAACAATGAAAAGTTATTAGAATTTGAGAAAAGTTTAAAAAGTGATTTTGTAGGTTTTGATATTAAAATAAATAATAAAATGACTTATCATTCTTTATTACAAAAAAATAAATATAAAGCTGATAAATATCCTGATTTGCATTCAGCTTCTGATTTTATAACTCCTAATAGGAGAAACTTTTTGTATAATAAAGAAAAATTACGTATTATAAAACAAATAGATTTTCAACTTAAAAATGGAAGTGATGGATCGATATATATATTTATAAAAAGAGATTTACTATCAATTATAAAATCAAATATATTATTTACAACAGTTTTTATTTCTCTTTTTTTAATAATTGTTTTAAGTATATTTATATCTATATATATTTATAAATCAATATCAAAGCCTTTGACAAGTGTCATAGATGGTGTAGAAAAAATCAAAAAAGGAAACTTAGATTTTAAGTTTGAAAAAAGCAATACAGATGAAATATCCAAATTATCTACAGATTTTGATAAATTAAGAAAGAAATTATTAAAGCAAAAAAAGATTAGAAAAAAATATGAGAAGGATAGAAAAGAATTTATAGCAAATATTACTCACGATATAAATACTCCAATAACAGCAGCAAATATGAATGTACAAGCTTTGATCGATGGTTATATAACTGATAAGTCTAAAAAGCAAAGGTATTTAAAAAATATAAAAGTGAAATTAGCATCTATTAATAAATTAATAGATGAGTTATCTTTAATTTCTAACTTAAACTTACAAGATGAACAGATAAAGTTTTTAGAGGTTGATATTTATGATTTTATAAAAGATATTGTTGATGAGCTTAAATACGATAAAAAATACGAAAAAGTTAAATTTATATTTAATAATAAAAAAGATAAAGAAAAAAGATATATAAAAATAGATGTACAAAAAATGAGAAGAGCTATATTAAACATATTTGAAAATTCATTAAAACATTCTGATAAAGAAAATCTTAAAATATATATTAATATTTTTAAAGATAATAAAAAAATAAATTTATCTATTGAAGATAATGGTAAAGGTATAAAAAAAGATTATAAAAATTTATTTCAAAGATTTTATAAAGAAGATGAAAGTAGAAACGTACAAAACTCTGGCAGTGGATTAGGACTTTCTATAGTTAAAAAAATTATAGATATTAATAATGGAGAAGTTTATGCTAAGAAATCTAGAAAATTTGATAGTGGGCTAAAAATAGTAATGGTTTTTAGGAGTGCTTATGAAGATATTAATAATTGAAGATGATAAGAGTATTGCTGAAGTTGAAAAAGATTATCTAGAAATAAATGATTTTGAAGTAGTTTTAAAATACGATGGTAAAGAAGGCTTAGATGAAGCAATCAACAATTCATATGATTTAATTATTATTGATTTAATGTTACCAAGTGTTGATGGATTTGAAATTTGTAAAAAGATACGTAGTAAAAAACAGATTCCACTAATAATGGTAACGGCTAAAAAAAGCGATATAGATAAAATAAAAGGTTTTGGACTAGGATTAGATGATTATTTAACTAAACCTTTTAGTCCTCATGAATTAGTTGCAAGAGTAAAAGCACATATAAATAGATATCAAAGATTATCTAATAAAAAAGAAAAAGATGTAAATATTATTGCAAGTGATGGTATTGAGATTAATTTAAGGAATCATAAAGTTTTTGTTAATAATAAAGAAGTAAATTTAACAGTTAAAGAATTTGATTTATTAACACTACTTTTGAAAAATCCAGGTAAAGTTTTTTCTAAAGAAGAGCTTTTTAAAAAAGTTTGGGGATATGAATATACAAAAAATATTCCGACTGTTACTGTGCATATTAGGAAGTTGAGAGAAAAAATTGAATTTGATCCAGCAAATCCTGAGTATATAAAAACTATTTGGGGGGTAGGTTACAAATTTAATGAAGAAATAAAATAAGCCATCTAAAAAAGATGGCTTTTAAACTTAACAATAATTTTTTATTGAATATTTAATTCTTTTTTCTATTAAATCTTTACCTAAAACACTTAAAGTTTCTGTCATATCTGGTCCGTGTCCTTGACCTGTAATAGCAATTCTAATCGGCATATATAAGTTCTTGCCTTTTACACCAGTTTTATTTTGAACTTTTTTAAATATAGAACCTAAGAATTCATCAGTTAATTCATTTTCTTGAATTAGCTTATTAAATACATTTAGCATATCTTTTACATGATCTAATTGTAGCATTTCTTTTAAATCATCTGATTCTAACTTAACTTTCTCACCTAAGAAAATATCTGTATAATCAGTAATTTGAGCTAAATATTCTAATGAATCTTGAGCATTTTTACATATTTTTTTCATCCATTCATATTTTTCATCTACTTCATCTTCTTCAATTACTTCATCTTTAATAAAAAATGGGATACATTTTTTAGTAAGCTCATCTAAATCTAGCTTTTTAATATAATGAGCATTAACCCAATTAAGCTTTTTAACATCAAATACTCCACCAGATTTTGAAACATCAGCTAAATCAAATTTTGATTCTAGTTCTTCCATAGACATAATTTCTTTATTGTCTTTTGGATTCCAACCTACTAATGCAATGTAGTTTATAAGTCCTTCAGGTAAATAGCCTTTAGCTCTAAAGTCTTTAACTGCTACATCTCCGTGTCTTTTTGAAAGTTTTTTACGTTCTTCATTTAAAATATTAGGTAAATGAACGTATTTAGGAGCTTCCCATCCAAAAGCTTCATACATAAATACATGTTTTGGTGTTGATGGAAGCCATTCTTGACCTCTGATAATATGTGAAATATTCATTAAATGATCATCTACAATAACAGCAAAGTGATAAGTTGGATAACCATCAGATTTCATTAATACTTGATCATCTAAATCTTTAGTATTAACAGTTACATTTCCTCTTACCATATCTTCAAATGTAATATCTTCGTTTTTAGGTAATTTAAGTCTTATTACATAATCTTCACCATTATCTAATTTTTCTTGTATTTCTTTATCTGAAAGTCCTTTACAAAATCCATCGTATCTTGGGATTTTACCTTGCATCTTTTGAACTTTTCTTACCTTTTCTAATCTTTCTTTAGAACAAAAACAATAATAAGCTTTATCTTGCTTTATTAATTTATCAATATATTTTTGATAAATATCTAGTCTTTCTGATTGGATATAAGGTCCGTAGTTTCCATTTTGAATTATTTTACCATCTTCTAAAAATGGACCTTCAGAATGATTAACTCCTGACCATTCTAAAGCTTCTATTAAGTTAGTTAAAGCATCCTCTACATATCTAGTTTGATCTGTATCTTCGATTCTCATAATATAAGAACCATTATTTTTCTTAGCAAATAAATAATTATAAAGTGCTGTTCTTAATCCTCCAACATGTAAATAACCAGTTGGACTTGGCGCAAATCTTACTCTTACCGACATAATAACCTCCTAATTTCTAATACACTTCTTTAATAATATAATAAAATTTTATTTAAATAAAGAAAAAATTATTTTTTTCTTGTTCTTTCAATTACTAACTGCATTTTTTCCATAATATAGCTATAGCTATTAGGTCCATGAGGGATAGTGCAACTTGAACAGTCTTTAATACCATTGTTATATGTAAAATTTCCTCCACAATCTTTACCTAGCATATATAATGGACAATAACAAAATAAACAATTGAATTCGTTTTTATCTATTCCTTTGTGACAAGGAAAATATTCACAATTTGAGTTTTGAACAAACTTATAATTTTCACTCATAAAGAGACCTCCTATTTTTTCAAATCTATCTACATTATATATTAATTAAAATCAAATTGAAAGTTAGTTAAAGAATTTTTTAAATATACCTAATTAAACATTTTAAAACACTTGAAAAAAGTTGATAAATTTGATAAATTTAATATAAGAAAATAAGGAGGAAATTGTGAAAATTTATAATACTTTGACAAGAAAAAAAGAAGTTTTTAAGCCTATGAATCCACCTGAAGTTAAAATGTATGTCTGTGGTCCGACAGTATATGATTATTTTCATATTGGGAATGCAAGACCATTTTTACTATTCGATGCGTTTAGAAATTATTTAGAATATAAAGGTTATAATGTTAAATATGTACAAAATTTTACTGATATAGATGATAAAATAATAAATAAGGCAAATAAATTAGATAAGTCACCAAAAGAAATTAGTGAGAAATTTATTGAAGAATATTTTAAAGATGCAGATGCTTTAGGTATTCAAAGAGCTGATGTTTATCCTAAAGTTAGTGAAACTATTGATGAAATAATTGATTTTATACAAGTTTTATTAGATAAAGATTATGCGTATTCTGTAAATGGTAATGTGTATTTTAGAGCTGAAAATGTTGAAAATTATGGAAAACTAGCTAAACAAGATATTAAAGAATTAGATATTGGTTCTAGAATAAAAGAAAATAGTGAAAAACATAATGCACTTGATTTTACTCTTTGGAAAGCAAAAAAACCAAATGAACCTAGTTGGGAAGCTCCTTGGGGAGAAGGTAGACCAGGTTGGCATATTGAATGTTCAGTAATGTCTACATCTATTTTAGGAGACACTTTAGATATTCATGCTGGTGGACAAGATTTAACTTTTCCTCATCATGAAAATGAAATTGCTCAATCAGAATCTAAAACTGGCAAAAAGTATGTAAATTACTGGATGCATAATGGATATATTAATATTGACAATAAAAAGATGAGTAAATCAAAAGGAAACTTTTTTACAGTTAGAGAAATTTTAGAAAAATATGATCCTGAAATTATTAGATTCTTTTTACTTTCTGCTCATTATAGAAGTCCTATAAATTTTAGCGAAGATTTAATTAAATCGGCTGCTAATGGATTAGATAGATTATATAATGCCAAAAATAATATGGAGTTTTTATTAAAAAATGCTAAAGCTTCAAATTTAAATAAAGATGTAGAAAAGAAAGTTAATAAGCATAAAAAAGATTTTATAAAAATGATGGATGATGATTTTAATACAGCTAATGGAATAGCAGCTATATTTGAATTGACTAAAGATTTAAATAAGTTATTAGATAACAACTCTTCTAAGGAAACGATTGAATATAGTTTGAAAATTTTTAACGAATTAACAAATGTTTTAGGGATAGTAAAACAAGAAAAAATTAATGATGAAGAAATACAAGAGATGATAGACAAAAGACAAAAGGCTAGAAAAAATAAGAATTATCAATTAGCTGATGAAATAAGAGATGAGTTAGAAGAAAAAGGAATTGAATTAATGGATACACCTGAAGGTGTGAAATGGAGAAAGAAAAAATAAATGAAAAGCAAGTTTTTAAAAAAAGTAAAGGTTACAAAATTAACTAAAGATGAGATTACTATGATGAGTCCTTTAAAATTAGCATATTTAGGTGATTCAGTATTTGATTTGTATATTAGGACTTATTTACTAAATAAAGTAAAGGGAAAAGTAAATAAAATTAATAAAGAAGCAATTAAATACGTAAATGCTTCTTCTCAAGGATATATAGCTAGAAATTTAAAAGAGTTTTTAACAAAAGAGGAATGGCAAACTTTAAAAAGAGGTAGAAACCAAAAAGGAAATGTTCCTAGAAATGCCGATGTTAGTGATTATAGATATGCTACTGGTCTAGAAGCATTAATAGGTTTTCTTTATTTAAAAAATAGAGAAGAAAGAATTATAGAAATTATTTCTAAAGGAATTGATTTGCTAAATGAAAAAAATAAAAAATAAAAAAGAAAAAATAATGCTTAGTATTGTATTTGTTTTAATAATCTTTTTAGGATTTAAATCTATTTATTTAGATCCAATTAATATAGATGAAATAAACGATGAACAAAAAAGATTTGCAAAAGATATTGATCAGCTAATAAAACAAAAATATGATAATAAATTTATAGTTTATAGACTAACAAATATTGAAAAGGAAGTTAAAGAGGAAAAAATAGTCTTTGTTGGAAAGATTAGAAAATATATACTAGGTTATTTTCCTTTTTCAAATACTTTAGTTAAAATTAAATATGACAAAGGAGATAATTATGGCGAGAAAAATACAAGGTAGAAATGCAGTAAGAGAATTATTAAAAACTGAAAAAATAGTATATGAAATCTTAATTGCTGAAGGAGTTAAAAGAGACTCTATTAAAGAAATTATAGATTTAGCAAATAAGAAAAATATTGAAATTAATTTTCTTAAAAGAGAAGAATTTAAACAGGCAAAAACTATATCTAATCCTCAAGGGATTATTGCACTTACAAAGGATTATGAATATAGCAATCTAAAAAGTATTATAAAAGATATTAATGATGGGTTTGTTTTAATATGTGATTCTATTAAAGATCCGCATAATTTAGGAGCTATTTTAAGAACTGCAGATGCAACAAATGTAGATTGTGTTATTATACCTAAAAATAGAGCAGTAGATATTACACCGGTCGTTACAAATGTTAGTGTAGGAGCAACTGAATATATTAAAGTTTGTAAAGTAACAAATATTGCTAGAACTATAGACTTTTTAAAAGATAATGGTTTTTGGATTACTGGAACAGACGTTGAAGGAACCAAAACACATTTTGAATCTGATTTCAAAGGAAATATTGGAGTCGTAATTGGAAGTGAAAGTAGTGGAATGAGACGTTTAGTTAAAGAAAAATGTGATTTTTTAGTAAAAATTCCAATGCTAGGCAAAATAGAATCTTTAAATGCTTCTGTCGCAGCTTCCGTTTTAATGTATGAGGTTTTAAGACAAAAAAATTATGAAGATAAATAGAAAGAAAATTACAATTGTTGATGGGTATAATGTTATTAATGCTTGGCCTAATTTAAAAGATGCTATTGATGACTTAGAACATTCTAGAGATTTACTAATAGATAAATTAATAAATTACAAGCATTCAACTAATGAAAAAATCATTTTAGTATTTGATGCACATTATGTTGAAGGTAATAAAGGAACTGAAGTAAATATGAAAGGCATTACAGTAGTTTATACTAAGGAAAAAGTAAATGCCGATTCATACATAGAAAAGTTAGTTTCAAGACTTGCTAAAGATAGAAGGAATATTATAAAAGTTGTAACATTTGATTATGCCGAACAACAAAATGTTTTAGGAAATGGTGCTATTAGAATAACACCGCTTGAATTTAAAAATCGTATAGAAGATATTGAAAAAAGATTAGAATTAGTTTATATTAAAGAAAAGAAAAGAAAAGAAGAACAAGAAAAATTAAATGGGAACTTAGATATTGAGACTTTAAAAAAATTAGAAAAGTTAAAAAATGACTAAAATTTGATTTTAATTAAGGAGGTGAAGGCTTTAATTTGTTTTTAAATTAAGCCATATCATATTGGGGGATATACATACTTTAAAAGAAAAATATTCAAAAATTGATGAAACTGAATTAGTTAAAATTGCAAAAAATAAAAAGAGTAATGCTCAAGAGTATTTAATTAGAAAATATATGTATATGATAAAATCTAAAGCTAGTTTATATTTTATAGTTGGAGGATCTAAAGAAGATATTATTCAAGAAGGAATGATTGGAATATATAAAGCAATTGAAGATTATGATGATTCTAAAAGGGCTTCCTTTGCTACATTTGCAAACCTTTGTGTTACAAGACAAATTATAACAGCAATAAAAAGGGCAAATAGAAAAAAACATGTTCCACTTAATTCATATGTTTCTTTAAATAAATTGATTTCTGATGAAGGTAATAATTCATTAATAGATATTTTAGAAAAAGAGGAAACTATAAATCCAGAAAAATTAGTTATTTCTAGAGAACAAAGAAAACATATAGAAAAACAAGTTGGTAAATTATTAAGTTCTTTAGAATTGAAAGTGTTTTTTTTATACTTAGAAGGTTTGTCTTATAAAGATATAGCTGATAAGTTGTTAATAAATAATAAATCAGTCGATAATGCTTTGCAGAGAATAAAAAATAAACTGTCTAAGCATTTGGATATATATGATTAATTTTAAGGAGGATTTAAAATGGCAGAAGTATTTGAAAGAAATAAGCCACATCTTAATGTAGGAACAATAGGACACGTAGATCACGGAAAGACAACTTTAACAGCAGCAATAACAAAGGTGTTAAGTACTAGGTTAGGAACAGGTACAAATGTAGATTTTGAAAATATTGATAAAGCACCAGAAGAAAGAGAAAGAGGAATAACAATATCTTCAGCGCACGTAGAATATGAAACAGAAAATAGACACTACGCACACGTAGATTGTCCAGGGCATGCTGATTATGTAAAGAATATGATAACAGGTGCAGCACAGATGGACGGATCTATCTTAGTAGTATCAGCAGCAGATGGACCAATGCCTCAAACAAGAGAGCATATATTATTAGCTCGTCAGGTAGGAGTACCACAATTAGTAGTATTTTTAAACAAATGCGATATGGTAGATGACGAAGAGTTATTAGAGTTAGTAGAAATGGAAGTACAAGAATTATTAGAAGAATATGATTTTGATGCATTAGAAACACCAATCGTAAGAGGTTCAGCACTAAAAGCACTAGAAGAGCCAGAAAGCGAGTGGGGCGACAAGATTATAGAATTAGCAGAGATATTAGACAATGAGATACCAGAGCCAAAGAGAGCAACAGACCAAGATTTCTTATTACCAGTAGAAGATGTATTTTCAATTAAAGGTAGAGGTACAGTAGCTACAGGTAGAATAGAAAGAGGTATCGTAAATGTACAAGATACAGTAGAATTAGTAGGAATCCACGAAGAGACAAGAGAGATTGTAGTAACAGGAGTGGAAATGTTTAAAAAGCAACTTGATGAAGGACGAGCAGGAGATAACGTAGGTCTTTTATTAAGAGGTGTAAAAAGAGATGAAATTGAAAGAGGTCAAGTATTAGCTAAGCCTGGATCAATAAATCCACACACTAAATTTAAAGCACAAGTATATGTACTTAAAAAAGAAGAGGGTGGAAGACACTCGCCGTTCTTTGATGGATATAGACCACAATTTTACTTTAGAACAACAGATATAACAGGAAGCATAAGCTTGCCAGAAGGCGTAGAGATGTGCATGCCTGGAGATAACGTAGAGATGGATATAGAATTAATTGGACCGATAGCTATAGAAGAAGGACTTAAATTCTCAATTAGAGAAGGTGGAAAGACTGTAGGAGCAGGTTCAGTTATTGAAATTGTTGAATAAATCTATAAGTTTTCGCTGTGATATAATAATTGCAGCGAAAATTTGACATTTATAATCTTATATGATAGTGTATTTAGGTAATGTGTAAGAATAGTACCTATCTTTACAGGGAGGTGTAAGTATGAGAGAAGATATAACGCTTGCATGCGAAGAGTGTAATCAAAGAAATTACAGAACATCGAAGAATAAGAAAAATAATCCTGACAGACTTGAAATCAAAAAGTATTGTAAATTTTGTAAAGCACACACACTTCATAAAGAAACGAAGTAATGTGATTTGCGGAAAGGGGAGTTATGGCATCTAAAAGTAAAGGAAACAAATTAGCAAACTTCTTTAAGGGAGTAAAAGCAGAGTTAAAAAGAGTTAATTGGCCAAATAAAAAAGAGCTATATTCATACACTACAGTTGTTATTGTTGTATGTACTTTGGTGACAATTGGTATTTGGATAGCAGATTCAGTTTTTAGAGCTGGATTAGGACTTTTTTTATAATTAGGAGGAGACAATGGCTGAACAACAACCAAAATGGTATGTGGTTCATACGTATTCAGGCCATGAAAAGAAAGTTAAATCAAGTCTAGAACTATTAGTTAAAAATCGTGAGATGGAAGATTTGATTGTTGATATAACTGTTCCCACTGAAGAAGTTGTCAAAAAGTCAAGAGGGAAAAAGAAAGTTGTACAAAAAAAGTTGATGCCAGGTTATGTTCTGGTTAAGATGATTGTAACAACTGATTCATGGTATGTTGTAAGAAATGTAAAAGGAGTATTAGGTTTTGTTGGACCTGACGCTAAACCAGTTCCTATTAGTAAAGCAGAGGAACAAAATTTAGGTTTAACTGAAGGTAAAGTAAAAGTTAATATTGATTTAGAAGTTGATGATAAGGTTATTGTTAAAGAAGGACCTTTTGAAAACTTCGATGGTGTTATTAAGGACGTTAACGAAGATAAAGAAACAGTTACTGTTTTAGTATCGATGTTTGGTCGTGAAACACCAGTAGAGTTAGATTTTCATCAAGTAAAGAAAAAATAAGGAGGCATTATGGCTAAAGTAAAAACAGTTATTAAGTTACAAATTGAAGCTGGTAAAGCTAACCCAGCACCACCTGTTGGTCCAGCATTAGGGCAACATGGATTAAATATTATGCAATTTTGTAAAGCATTTAATGCAAAGACAAGTGATAAAGCAGGTATGATTATACCAGTAGAAATTACTGTGTATGAAGATAGATCGTTTGATTTTATAACAAAAACACCACCTGCATCAATTTTAATTAAAAAAGCAATAGGAATTGAATCAGGATCAGGAAATCCTAGAGATGAAAAAGTAGGAACTATTACTGACGCTCAATTAGAAGAAATTGCAAAAGCTAAAGAACCTGATTTAAATGCTGCAGATATTGAAGCTGCTAAAAGAATGATTGCAGGATCTGCAAGATCTATGGGAGTAGAAGTAGAGTAATTAAATTAAATTTATAGATTGATTGTGGAAGAATTTATTCGATTTACCACAAAGGAGGAAAAAAATGAAAAAAGTTTCAAACCGAAGAAGAGAAATGTTAGAAAAATACGATAATGAAAATTTTTATTCGCCTGAAGAAGGTGTAGAATTAGTACAAGAATTAGCAACGGCTAATTTTGACGAAACAATTGAATTGCACGTAAATTTAGGAATCGATAGTAGACATGCTGACCAACAAGTAAGAGGAGCTATTGTTTTACCAAATGGAACAGGACAAGAAACTTCTGTATTAGTTATTGCTGACGGTGAAAAAGCTGAAGAAGCTAAATCTGCTGGTGCTGACTATGTTGGTGTTGACGAAATGGTTGAAAGAATTCAAGATGAAAATTGGTTAGATTTTGATGTAGTTGTAGCTACACCAGACAAGATGGGTAAAATTGGTAGATTAGGTAGAATTTTAGGACCAAAAGGATTAATGCCGAGCCCAAAATCTGGAACAGTAACATTTGATATTGAACAAGCTGTTAAAGAAATTAAAGCTGGTAAAGTAGAATATAGAGCAGAAAAAGCAAATATTGTTCACGTTGTTATAGGTAAAGAGTCTTTTGAAAAAGAAGAACTTGTTGAAAATCTTAAAGCAATGATTGGAGCTTTAAAGAATGATAGACCAGCAGCAGCTAAAGGTAAGTACTTTAGAAAGATTACTATTTCTTCAAGTATGGGACCTGGTATCAAATTAGATGACAGTGCGTTTTAATATATTTTTATAAATATATTTGACATAAATCTTTGAAAGTGATAAGATTACAACGAAATAGAAAATACGGCTGTAGACAGTAGGTGTGAAAACTTAATTTCCTACCGAGGCATTAAATAGAGATTATTTATGCCTATTTATGCCTTTCTTTGACCAGAAAGGCTTTTTTATTGTCTGCGAAAAATAAGGAGGTGTATTAGATGAGCGCTAATTTAGAAGCTAAAAAAATGGTTGTTAAAGAAATCGAAGAAAAACTTGAAAAATCAAAATCAGTTATTTTATCAGATTATCAAGGTTTAAATGTAGCTGAAGTTACAGAACTTAGAGAAAAATTTAGAGAAGCTGATGTGGATTTTAAAGTTTATAAAAATAATTTAGTAAAATTAGCAATTAAAGATACAGAATATGAATCATTAAAAGATGATCTAGTAGGTCCAAATGCATTAGCATTTAGTTATGATGATCCAGTGGTATCAGCAAGTATAATTAATGATTTTTCAAAAGATCATGAAAATTTAAGTTTAAAAACTGGTATTGTTGAAGGTGATTATTGTAATATTGAAAAGATGGCAAAGATTGCAAGCATACCATCGAAAGACGAATTAGTTGTTAAGTTCTTAGGTAGTGTTAAATCATCTGTTAATAATTTTGTTTATTTACTTTCAAATATTGCAGATGAAAAAGAGGAAGCGTAGAGTTTAGAATATACGGAGGTGTATTGTAATGAGTAATCAAGAGATTATTGATGCAATAAAAGAAATGACTGTTTTAGAATTAAATGAGTTAGTAGAAGAATGTGAAGAAGTATTTGGTGTATCTGCAGCAGCTCCAGTAGCAGC
Source organism: Bacillota bacterium (assembly GCA_051744845.1). Taxonomy (GTDB): domain Bacteria; phylum Bacillota; class Clostridia; order Peptostreptococcales; family Acidaminobacteraceae; genus JBNJDJ01. Next base: position 23,522 of record JBNJDJ010000010.1, on the reverse strand, counting down.
AGCAGGAGCAGCAGGTGGAGCAGAAGCTGAACAAACTGAATTTGATGTTATTTTAGCAGGTGTTTCAGGTTCTAAAATTAAAGTAATTAAAGAAGTTAGAAAAGTTACTGACTTAGGATTAAAAGATGCTAAAGGATTAGTTGATGATGCTCCAAGTCCAGTAAAAGAAGGTTTAGATAAAGAAGCTGCTGAAGAATTAAAAGAACAATTAGAAGAAGCAGGCGCAACAGTTGAATTAAAGTAATTTATGCAAAGTAAGTATATTAAGGCTTCAGCATAGCTGAAGTCTTTTTTAGTAATATATTAGGCTAATATATTACTAAAAAGGACTTGACATTTAAAAAATACTGTGATAAAGTCTTAAAATGCATAAGTGTGACTATTTTGCAAAGGGGTTAACCCTTTTTATATATATAAATATATTAAGTGCTTAATTGAAATGAGAGGTGAAATTTTGATGCCACAACCTAGAAAACTAGGAAATAATACCAGAATGTTTTTTTCAAAAGTTGAGGAGAAAATCGATAGGCCTAATTTAATTCGAATTCAAAGAAAATCATATGAATGGTTTTTAGAAGAAGGATTAATGGAGGCTTTTGAAGATATTTCTCCTATTAAAGATTATACTGATACATTAGTTTTAGAATTTGTTGGATATGAATTTGACGATGAACCTGAACATTCAATGTATGAATGTCAAGATCGAGATATTACATATGCAATTTCAATGTATGCTAAAGTACGATTTATTAATAAAGAAACTGGCGAGATCAAAGAACAGAGAGTATTTATGGGAGACTTCCCTATGATGACTTATAAGGGGACTTTTATAATTAATGGTGCTCAAAGAGTTATTGTAAGTCAGTTAGTAAGATCTCCAGCTCCTTATTTTTCTTTAGAATATGATAAGAAGTCTGGATTAGAATTATATGAAGCTACAGTAATTCCTAATAGAGGAACTTGGTTAGAATTTGAAACTAATTCTAGAAATGTTTTTGCATGTAGAATTGATAGAACAAGAAAAATGCCAATTACAATTCTTTTAAGAGCATTTGGTTTTGAAACTGATAAACAAATCATCGATATGTTTGGCGAAGATGAAAAAATGTTAAAAACTCTTGAAAAAGACAAGACTTCTGATAAAGAAGAAGCATTGATTGAAATTTATAAAAAGATTAGACCTGGAGAACCACCTTCAGCTGAAAGTTCTGAATCTTTATTAACTTCAATGTTTTTTGATCCTAAAAGATATGATTTAGCTAGAGTCGGTAGACATAAGTTTAATAAAAAGTTAGGACTTTTTAATAGAATAAAAAATAAAGTTGCTTTTGAAAATATAGTAGATCCTGAAACTGGAGAAGTAATTGTTGAACAAGACAAATCTATTTCTTTAAGTAATGCTAGATTAATTCAAAACAAAGGTATAAAGAAAGTTATAGTTAAAGGTAATGATGGAGAAGCTGTTAATGTAATAGGAAATCAATTTGTCGATCCAGGTGAATATATTGAAAATCCTAGAGAATTTAAGCTTCGTGAAAATGTATATTATCCTGTATTAAAAGAAATATTAGATAATGCAGAAAATAGAGAAGATATTAGAAAAGCTGTTAATAAAAGATATAGAGAGTTAATTCCTAAAAGCTTAATTGAAGCTGATATATTTGCAGCTGTAAGTTATGGATTTAACTTAAACCATGGTATAGGTCATGTAGATGATGTAGACCATTTAGGTAATAGACGTATTCGTGCTGTTGGAGAGTTACTTCAAAACCAATTTAGAATAGGTCTTTCTCGTATGGAAAGAGTTATACGTGAAAGAATGACTATAAAAGATATGGAATCAATAACACCTCATAAATTAATAAATATTAAACCTGTTGTTGCAGCAATAAATGAATTCTTTGGTTCATCTCAATTGTCGCAATTTATGGATCAAACAAACGTACTTGCAGAATTAACACATAAAAGAAGACTTTCTGCTTTAGGACCAGGCGGTTTATCTAGAGAGCGAGCAGGTTTCGAGGTAAGAGATATCCACTATTCTCATTATGGAAGAATTTGTCCTATTGAAACTCCAGAAGGACCAAATATTGGTCTTATTGGTGCTTTAAGTGAATTTGGTAAATTAGATGAATATGGATTTATTTCAACTCCATATTTAAAATATAATAAAAGAACAGGTATTGTTGAACAAGAACCTGAATATGTTACTGCAGATTTTGAAGATGATTGCGTAGTAATACCTGCTACTACAGAAATTGATGAAGAACATAAAATTGTAGATGATCGTATCATCGGAAGAAAGAATGAAGATATAGCTGAATTTAGAAGACAAGATGTGGATTTAGTAGAAATTTCACCTCAACAAATGATTTCGGTATCAACGGCTCTAATTCCGTTTTTAGAAAACGATGATGCTAACCGTGCTTTGATGGGTGCAAACATGCAGAGACAAGCAGTGCCTCTTTTAAGACCTCAATCACCTATAATAGGTACAGGCATGGAGTATTTAATTGCTAAAGACTCAGGAATGGTTAAATTAGCAGAATCAGATGGTATGGTTGATTATGTGTCTTCTGACAAAATTGTAATTAGAAGAGATTCTGACAGAGAAAAAGAAAAACATAAATTATTAAAATTCAAACGTTCAAATCAAGGAACTACAATTAATCAAAAACCTATTGTATCAAAAGGAGATAAAGTTAGTAAAGGTGATGTTTTAACTGAATCTTATTCTGTTGATAATGGAGAATTAGCTATTGGTACAAATATTTTAATAGGTTTTATGACTTGGGAAGGTTATAACTTTGAGGATGCTATTTTAATTTCTGAAAAATTAGTTAAAGAAGATAAATTAACATCTCTTCATATTGAAGAATATGAGGTAGAGTGTAGAGATACAAAATTAGGACCTGAAGAAATAACAAGAGAGATACCTAATGTTAGCGATAAAGCTTTAAAAGATTTAGATGAACGTGGAATAGTAAGAATTGGAGCTGAAGTTAATTCAGGAGACTTTTTAGTAGGTAAGGTAACTCCTAAAGGAGAAACTGAACTGACTGCTGAGGAAAGACTTTTAAGAGCTATATTTGGAGAAAAGGCTAGAGAAGTTAGAGATAACTCTTTAAAGGTACCTCATGGTAAAAATGGTATTGTTGTAGATGTTAAAATATTTGATAGAGATAATGGAGATGATTTACAACCAGGAGTTAATACTTTAGTTAGAGTATATGTTGCTAAGAAAAGAAAGATACAAGTTGGAGATAAGCTTGCTGGACGTCATGGTAACAAAGGTGTTATTTCTAACATTTTACCTGAAGAAGATATGCCATTTTTAGATGATGGAACTCCTTTAGAGATACTTTTAAATCCATTAGGAGTACCTTCGAGAATGAATATTGGACAGGTTCTAGAGGTACATTTAGGTTTATTAGCAGACCATAAAGATTGGAAAATTGCTACTGAAGCCTTTGATGGTGCTAAAGAAGATCAAATCATGGACCTTTTAGAAGACAATGGTTTTCCAAAAGATGGTAAATTAAGTTTAAGAGATGGTCGAACAGGCGAAAAATTTAAAAATGATATTACTGTTGGATATATGTATATACTTAAATTACACCATTTAGTTGATAATAAGTTACATGCTAGAGCTACTGGGCCTTATTCATTAGTTACACAACAGCCTTTAGGAGGTAAAGCTCAATTTGGTGGACAAAGATTTGGTGAAATGGAAGTTTGGGCACTAGAAGCTTATGGTGCTGCCCATACATTAGAAGAACTTTTAACAATTAAATCTGATGATGTAATTGGAAGAGTTAAAGCTTATGAAGCAATTGTTAAAGGCGAAAACATTCCAAAACCTGGAATACCAGAATCTTTCAAAGTTTTAATTAAAGAATTTCAGTCTTTAGGTTTAAAAGTTGACTTAATTAAGGATGATGAAGGATCAAAATTTGAAAAGAAACTTATTGAAGATGATGAGTCCGATGAATAGAAAAAATATAAAATGTGAATTTTATAAGTTTATAGAAGTCAATAAAGTTAAGAATGAAGGGAGCGATAGCCCTAATGGAATTTAAAGATTTTGATAAAATTAGAATTGGATTAGCTTCACCGGCTGATATTCGATCTTGGTCTTATGGTGAGGTTAAAAAACCAGAGACGATTAATTATAGAACTTTAAAACCAGAAGATGACGGTTTATTCTGTCAAAGAATTTTTGGACCGACAAAAGATTTACAATGTGCATGTGGTAAATATAAACGTGCTAGATATAAAGGTGTAGTATGTGAAAAATGTGGTGTTGAAGTAACATCATCTAAAGTTAGAAGAGAAAGAATGGGGCATATTGAACTAGCTGCTCCAGTTTCTCATATTTGGTATTTTAAAGGGATACCGTCTAAGTTAGGTATTATCTTAGATATGTCTCCTAAGGATTTAGAAAAAGTTTTATATTTTGCATCATATATTGTTATGGATGCAAAGGATACATCTTTAACTTATAAACAGATTTTATCTGAAAAAGAATATGCAGATGCAAGAGAAAAATATAGAGATGGTTTTGATGCAGCTATGGGAGCTGAATCTGTTAAAACTCTTTTAAAACATTTAGACTTATCTAAAGAGATATCTGAGATGCAAGCTAAAATGGATGATTCTAAAGGTCAGAAAAGAAAGAAGCTTTTAAGAAGACTTAAACTTTTAAAGAAACTTAAAAGGTCAGGAAACAAACCTGAATGGATTATTATGGATGTATTTCCTGTTGTTCCACCGGATATTAGACCAATGGTTCAATTAGATGGTGGTAGATTTGCAACTTCTGACTTAAACGATTTATATAGAAGAGTTATTAATAGAAACAATAGACTTAAACGTCTATCATCTTTAGGCGCACCTGATATTATTGTTAAAAACGAAAAGAGAATGTTACAAGAATCTGTTGATGCTTTAATAGACAATGGAAGAAGAGGAAGACCAGTAACAGGTTCGGGAAATAGAGCTCTTAAATCTTTATCAGATATGCTTAAAGGTAAACAAGGTAGATTTAGACAAAACTTACTTGGTAAACGTGTTGATTACTCAGGAAGATCAGTAATTGTAATTGGACCGGAACTTAAATTTTATCAATGTGGTTTACCTAAAACTATGGCTTTAGAATTATTTAAGCCATTTGTAATGAGAAAATTAGTAGAAGATGAAATTGCTCATAATATTAAAAGTGCAAAAAGAATGGTAGAAAAGAAAAAGGCAGAAGTTTGGCCGATTGTAGAACACGTAATAAAAGACCATCCAGTAATGTTAAACCGTGCTCCTACATTGCATAGACTTGGTATTCAAGCATTTGAGCCAGTATTAGTAGAAGGTAAAGCAATAAAGTTACATCCTCTTGCTTGTCCTCCTTACAATGCTGACTTTGATGGAGACCAAATGGCTGTACACGTGCCTTTATCTGTCGAAGCACAAGCAGAAGCTAGATTTTTAATGTTATCTGTTAATAATATATTAGCTCCAAAAGATGGAGAACCAATAACATTACCATCACAAGATATGGTTTTAGGAGCTTATTATTTGACTACTAAGAGAAAAGAAGAGGGTCACCAAACAGATTATGTATTTAAAGATTATAACGAAATGCTTACTGCTTATCAAAATGATTATGTAGATATATATTCTATTGTAAAAGTAAGAGTGTATTCTGAAAAAACAAATGATTATGGTATAGCAGAAAGTACAGTAGGAAGATTTATATTTAATGAAAACATACCACAAGATTTAGGATTTGTGGATAGAGAAAAACATCCTTATAAGTTAGAAGTTGACTTTTTAACTGGAAAAAAACAATTAGCTAAAATAGCAGATCGTTGTTTTAGAAAACACGGCAATACAGAAACTTCTGAACTTTTAGATCATATGAAAGCTTTAGGATTTAGATATTCTACTATATCTGGTATTTCAATAGGACTTTCAGATATGGTTATTCCAGAAAAAAAGGAAGAATATATTGAAGAAGCACATAAGATAGTGGATAAATATCAGAAAGCTTATAGACGTGGACTTATGTCTAATAAAGAAAGATATGAAAAAACTATTGATCAATGGGGAGAAACGACAGAAAAAGTAACAGAAGCATTGATTAGTAACCTAGATTATATGAATAATATTAAAATCATGGCTGACTCTGGCGCCCGTGGTTCTAGAGCCCAGATTCGTCAGTTAGCTGGTATGCGTGGTCTTATGGCTAATGCAGTTGGTAAAACAGTAGAAATACCTATTACATCTAACTTTAGAGAAGGATTAAATGTTTTAGAATATTTCATATCTACAACTGGAGCTAGAAAAGGTCTAGCAGATACTGCCTTAAGAACTGCAGACTCAGGTTATTTAACTAGACGATTAGTAGATGTTAGTCAAGATGTAGTAGTTAAAGAACTAGATTGTAAAACAGAAGATGGTATTATTGTTTCTACAATCAAAGAAGGTAACGAGATTATAGAAAAATTAGAAGAAAGATTATACGGAAGATATCCAGCAAATGATATATATTATCCTGAAACAAATGATTTAATTATTTCTAGTAATGAAATGTTTGATCATGAAAAGGCTAAAGAAGTAGTTAATGCAGGAATAGAAAAGGTTGAATTAAGATCTGCACTTAACTGTGAAGCTGAAGATGGAATATGTGCAAAATGTTATGGGCTTAACTTAGCTACTGGTAAACTAGTAAATATTGGTGAGGCAGTTGGTATTATTTCTGCTCAGTCAATTGGTGAACCAGGTACCCAGCTTACAATGCGTACATTCCATACAGGTGGTGTTGCTGGTGGAGAAGATATTACTCAAGGTTTACCGAGAGTTGAACAATTATTTGAAGCTAGAACTCCTAAATATTTAGCTAATATAGCACAGCGTTCAGGCAAAGTTACTTTAAGAAAACGAAGAAAGAAAAGAGAAGTTTTAATTACTGATGATGAAGGTAATACTTCTGTTTCTAGACTTGCTTACAATTCTAAATTGAAAGTTTCTGAAGGAGATCATGTTGAAAAAGGAGACTTTTTAACAGAAGGTGTTGCAGATCCTAAAGAAATCATTGAAATAAGAGGAGTAAACGCAGTACAAGAATATATTGTAAAAGAGATACAAAAAGTATATCGTTTGCAAGGTGTAGAAATAGCTGATAAACACTCAGAAGTTATTATACGTCAAATGTTAAATAAAATAGTTATTGAAGATCCAGGAGATTCAAAATTAGTGCCGACTGAAAAGATTTCTTATGCTAAATATAAAAACATTAATAAGAAATTAAGAGAAGAAGGTAAAAAAGAAATGACAGGTGAAAGAATAATTCAAGGTATCACTAAAGCTTCTTTAGGTACAGAATCATTTTTATCTGCTGCTTCTTTCCAGGAAACAACTAGAGTTTTAACTGGTGCTTCTCTTGATGGTGCTGTTGATGATTTAAAAGGATTAAAAGAAAATGTTATTATAGGTAAGTTAATACCAGCTGGGACTGGTCTTGAAAAATACCAATCTGTAGCAGTTGAAAATAATCAAAATTTTAATGAATAACAATTGACATTCAATTAATCAAATGATAATATATAAAAGTGTGTTAAAAGGAGGCAAGTCTATCATATCAATTAGTAAAAGTATGCTAGGCATTGGTTACAATGAAGTGATGAGAGCATTTGCAAAAAACAATGTAAATTTGCTTTTTGTTGCAAAAAATGCTGATCAATTTATTAAAAGAAAACCTATTAACATAGCTAGTAATAAAAATATTAAAATAGAATATATAGATACTAAAAAAAATTTAGGAAAGCTTTGTGAAATTGATAGAAGTGCTGCTGTTGCAGTAAAAAAAATAGATTCAAATAAATAACGAAAGGAGGTGCGATATATGCCAACGATTAACCAATTAGTTCGTAAAGGAAGAAAGACGACTAAAAAGAAATCAAAATCAGCTGCTTTACACAGAAAACACAATTCGGTTAAAAATACTTATAGTAAAGTTAATTCTCCTCAAAAAAGAGGCGTGTGTGTTGCTGTTAAAACAATGACACCTAAAAAGCCTAACTCAGCTTTAAGAAAGGTTGCAAGAGTTAGACTTACAAATGGATTAGAAGTAACTGCTTATATACCAGGCGAAGGTCATAACTTACAGGAACATAGTATTGTTCTAGTAAGAGGTGGTAGAGTAAAAGACTTGCCAGGTGTAAGATATACAGTTGTTAGAGGTGTTTTAGATACAGCTGGTGTTGAAGATAGAAAACAAGGTCGATCAAAATATGGAACTAAGAAATCATAATATTTATAAATGCCTCTTATTGGGAGGCATATTGAATAAAATGATGCTTGCGGTTTAAAGATCGAGTACCGTTGAATTAATTTGATTTTTATGGAGGGAAGAAAGTGTCGAGAAAAAATATAACGATTAATAGAGAAGTTTTACTTGAACCTAAATATAATAATCTTCGTGTAACAAAGCTTATAAATAATGTTATGTTAGACGGGCGAAAAGCTACTGCTCAAAAAATTGTTTATACTGCATTTGAAACTATTGAAGATAAAACAGGTGAAAATGCATTGGATATATTTAATAGAGCAATGGAAAATGTAATGCCTGCATTAGAATGTAGAGCAAGAAGAGTAGGAGGAACAAATTATCAAGTTCCTATGGAAGTTAGACCTGCTAGAAGACAAACATTAGGTTTGAGATGGATTGTAGAAAGTATGAGAAAACGCGGTGAAAGACAAGTTACAGATAAGTTAGCAAATGAAATTATGGATGCTGCTAATAATACAGGTGCTTCGGTAAGAAAGAAAGAAGAAGCTCATAGAATGGCAGAAGCGAATAAGGCATTTGCTCATTACCGCTGGTAGAATTGAAAGGAGGCGGTTATGGCTAGAGCATATTCGTTAGAAAAAACTAGAAATATTGGTATAATGGCTCATATAGATGCCGGTAAAACGACAACTACTGAAAGAATTTTATATTATAGTGGGAAGTCTCATAAGATAGGTGAAACTCACGATGGCGATTCAGAAATGGATTGGATGGAACAAGAGCAGGAACGTGGTATTACAATCACATCTGCTGCAACAACTTGTGAGTGGAATAAAAATAGGATTAATATTATTGATACACCAGGCCACGTTGACTTCACTGTGGAAGTTGAAAGATCTTTAAAGGTTTTAGATGGATCAGTAGCAGTGTTTTGTGCAAAAGGTGGTGTAGAGCCTCAATCTGAAACTGTTTGGAGACAGGCTGATAAATATGAAGTTCCAAGAATGGCATTTGTTAATAAGATGGATGTTGTTGGTGCGGATTATTATAGAACTATTGAAATGATGGAAGAAAGATTAAAAGCTAATCCATTAGCTCTTCAATTACCTATTGGAGCTGAAGATGATTTTGAAGCTATAATAGATTTAGTTGAAATGCATACTGTGTATTATACTAATGAATTAGGTACAGAAATGGAAATTAGAGAAATCCCTGCTGAGTTTAAAGAAAAAGCAGAGGAATATAGATTAGATTTAGTTGAAAAAGTTGCTGAAGCTGACGATGAGTTAATGATGAAGTACTTAGAAGGTGAAGAATTAACTACTGAAGAAATTAAAGAAGGTATTAGAAAAGCAACTATAAATAATGAAGTCATCCCTGTTTTATGTGGTTCTGCATATAAAAACAAAGGTGTACAATTATTAATGGACGCTGTAGTTGACTATATGCCATCACCACTTGATGTTAAAGGTATAAAAGGGGTAGATGAAAATGGTGAAGAAGTTATTAAAAAAGCAAATGATGATGATTCGTTCTCAGCATTAGCATTTAAAATAATGACTGATCCATACGTAGGTAAATTAGCTTTCTTTAGAGTTTATTCTGGAACATTAGAAGCAGGTTCTTATATTTACAATCCAAACGAAGGTAAAAAAGAACGTGTTGGAAGAATTCTAGAGATGCATGCAAATGACCGTGAAGAATTAGATGAAGTTTATTCAGGTGATATTGCAGCAGCAATCGGACTTAAGTATACTACAACAGGACATACATTATGTGCTGAAGATGATATAGTTATCTTAGAAGAAATGGACTTTCCAGAACCAGTTATTAAAGTAGCTATTGAGCCTAAAACTAGAGCAGGACAAGAAAAAATGAGTGTTGCTTTGGCAAAATTAGCTCAAGAGGATCCTACTTTTAAAGCTTATACTGACGAAGATACTGGTCAGGTAATCATTGCTGGAATGGGAGAACTACACTTAGAAATAATTGTAGATAGACTTTTAAGAGAATTTAAAGTTGAAGCAAATATTGGTAAGCCACAAGTTTCATACAAAGAGACTATTAAAAGAGCTGTTGATGTTGAACATAAACATCAAAAACAATCTGGTGGACGTGGACAATACGGACATGTTAAGATTAAAGCTAGACCTTTAGACGCTGGAGAAGGTTATGAATTTATTGACTCTGTTAAAGGAGGAAATGTTCCAAGAGAATTTATACCAGTAGTTGATCAAGGTTTACAAGAATCTATGGAATGTGGAATTTTAGGTGGATACGAAGTTGTAGATGTTGGATTTGAATTATATGATGGTTCATCACATGATGTTGACTCATCTGAAACAGCTTTTAAAATGGCAGCTAGTATGGCATTTAAAAAAGCTATGAGAAAAGGTGGAGCTACATTATTAGAACCTTATATGAAAGTTGAAGTAACAGTTCCTGAAGAATATATGGGAGATGTTATGGGAGATATTTCATCTAGACGTGGAAATGTTGAAGGAATGGATTCTTTACACGGAGCTCAAATTATAAGAGCTAACGTTCCTTTATCAGAAATGTTTGGATATGCAACAGATTTAAGATCAAAATCTCAAGGTAGAGGTAATTATACAATGCAATTTAGTCACTTTGAAGAAGTGCCTAGAGCAATTGCAGAAGAAATATTAGAGGATTAATTTTAAGGAGGATTTAAAATGGCAGAAGTATTTGAAAGAAATAAGCCACATCTTAATGTAGGAACAATAGGACACGTAGATCACGGAAAGACAACTTTAACAGCAGCAATAACAAAGGTGTTAAGTACTAGGTTAGGAACAGGTACAAATGTAGATTTTGAAAATATTGATAAAGCACCAGAAGAAAGAGAAAGAGGAATAACAATATCTTCAGCGCACGTAGAATATGAAACAGAAAATAGACACTACGCACACGTAGATTGTCCAGGGCATGCTGATTATGTAAAGAATATGATAACAGGTGCAGCACAGATGGACGGATCTATCTTAGTAGTATCAGCAGCAGATGGACCAATGCCTCAAACAAGAGAGCATATATTATTAGCTCGTCAGGTAGGAGTACCACAATTAGTAGTATTTTTAAACAAATGCGATATGGTAGATGACGAAGAGTTATTAGAGTTAGTAGAAATGGAAGTACAAGAATTATTAGAAGAATATGATTTTGATGCATTAGAAACACCAATCGTAAGAGGTTCAGCACTAAAAGCACTAGAAGAGCCAGAAAGCGAGTGGGGCGACAAGATTATAGAATTAGCAGAGATATTAGACAATGAGATACCAGAGCCAAAGAGAGCAACAGACCAAGATTTCTTATTACCAGTAGAAGATGTATTTTCAATTAAAGGTAGAGGTACAGTAGCTACAGGTAGAATAGAAAGAGGTATCGTAAATGTACAAGATACAGTAGAATTAGTAGGAATCCACGAAGAGACAAGAGAGATTGTAGTAACAGGAGTGGAAATGTTTAAAAAGCAACTTGATGAAGGACGAGCAGGAGATAACGTAGGTCTTTTATTAAGAGGTGTAAAAAGAGATGAAATTGAAAGAGGTCAAGTATTAGCTAAGCCTGGATCAATAAATCCACACACTAAATTTAAAGCACAAGTATATGTACTTAAAAAAGAAGAGGGTGGAAGACACTCGCCGTTCTTTGATGGATATAGACCACAATTTTACTTTAGAACAACAGATATAACAGGAAGCATAAGCTTGCCAGAAGGCGTAGAGATGTGCATGCCTGGAGATAACGTAGAGATGGATATAGAATTAATTGGACCGATAGCTATAGAAGAAGGACTTAAATTCTCAATTAGAGAAGGTGGAAAGACTGTAGGAGCAGGTTCAGTTATTGAAATTACTGAGTAATTTTAACTAGATTTATAATAAAAGAGAAGATTTTTCTTCTCTTTTATTTTTTTGAAAAAAGTTCTTGCAATATTTTTTTTAGTGATATATACTAACAAGGTATGTGATTGACAGCTTAATGCGATGAGGTAGGAGGTTGCAATTAATTTGGTATTTCTACTGAGAATTGTCCGTTCAAGAAACGGGCGTTAGTTCAGTTACATTTCTAAACGCTTGGAAGTGTGTACTGAATTTAATCGTTAAGCTTAAATACGATTAAATAAAAGGAGGGAAACAAATGGCAAGCACAGATCAAAAAATTAGAATTAAATTAAAGGCTTTTGATCATAAACTATTAGACAATTCTGCATCAAGAATTGTTAAATCAGTTGTTAAAACAGGAGCTGAGGTATCTGGACCAATTCCATTACCAACAAAGAAAGAGATCATTACGATTTTAAGATCGGTACATGTAAACAAGAAGTCTAGAGAGCAGTTTGAAAGAAGAACTCACAAAAGACTTATTGATATTACTAGTCCTACTCAAAAGACAGTTGATTCATTAATGAAATTGAATTTACCTGCTGGAGTAGATATTGAAATTAAATTATAAGTAAGTATACTAAAATATAAGGTTGATAGCCTAAGGATTTTAGTACGATTGCAATAGGTGCAATCCACTGTAAAATTATTAGGAGGTGCAAAATGAATACTATATTAGGAAACAAAATTGGAATGACTCAAGTATTCGACGATAAAGGAAATGTTATTCCTACTACTGTTATTGAAGCTGGACCAATGTATGTTGTCCAGGTGAAGACAGAAGAGACTGACGGTTATAATGCTTTGCAAATTGCTTTCGGTGAAATGAAAGAAAAGCATGCAAATAAACCTAAAAAAGGACACTTTGCTAAGGCAGGTGTTGATGTAAAGAAATATATTACTGAAGTAAAGGTTGATGATCCGAGTGAATATTCATTAGGACAAGAAATTAAAGTTGACATTTTTGAAAATGTTAAAAAAGTTAATGTAACAGGAACATCAAAAGGTAAAGGTACTGCTGGTACTGTTAAGAGATGGAATCAATCTACTGGGCCTGACACACATGGATCTCATTACCATAGAGGACCTGGTTCAATAGGTGCTGCTTCTTATCCGGCAAGAGTTTTACCAGGAATGAAAATGGCTGGTAGAATGGGTAATGAAAGAGTTACTATTCAGAATTTAGAAGTTGTTAAAATAGATAGTGAAAGAAATTTACTTTTAGTTAAAGGTGCTGTTCCTGGACCTAAAAAAGGTTTAGTTATGGCTACTGCAGTAAAGGAATCTAAGTAGGGAGGAGGTCAAATATGCCTAAATTAGATGTTTTAAATGTTTCAGGTGAAACAGTTGAATCAAAAGAATTAAATGAAAATATATTTAGCATTGAGCCTAACGAAGTAGTTTTACATTCAATTGTTAAAAACTATTTAGCTAATCAAAGACAAGGTACTCAATCAGCACAAACAAGATCTGAAGTTACTGCAACTAACGCAAAGCCTTTTAGACAAAAAGGAACAGGTAATGCTAGACAAGGATCAAGAAGATCACCAATAAATACAGGTGGTGGTGTAATTTTTGCTCCTAAACCAAGAAGTTATAGATATAAATTGCCTAAAAAGAAACGTGTATTAGCAATGAAATCAGCGTTAAGTGCAAAAGTTGACTCAGGAAACTTAATTGTTGTTGACGAATTAAAATTTGATGTACCAAAAACAAAAGATATGGTTAATACAGTTATAAATGTATCAGAAACTAGTGAAAAAGAAGATTTAACTAAGACATTAGTTGTATTAGAAGAAAATGATAAAAATGTTTATTTATCAGGAAGAAACATTCCAAATTTAAAGGTTGTTTTTACTGGCATGCTTAATGTTTATGACTTATTAAATCATGAAGATATAATCATTACAAAAGGCGCAGTTGACAAGCTTGAGGAGGTGTACGGATAATGGCTAATATACATGATATTATCATTAAACCGATTGTTACTGAAGCAAGTATGATTGCTATGGAAAATAATAAATATACTTTCAAAGTTCTACCACGTGCAAATAAAACTCAAATTAAGAAAGCAGTGAGTGAAATTTTTGACGTAGAAGTTGTAAAAGTTAATACAATGAATGTTAAAGGTAAAGTAAAAAGAATGGGACGAAATGAAGGTAAAAGAGCAGATTGGAAAAAGGCAATTGTAAAACTTGCTCCTGGAAACGAAATCGAACTTTTTGAAGGAATGGCTTAAAATAAATAATATTTTAACTTAAGGAGGTAAGTCAAATGGCTATGAAGAAATTTAAAGCTACTTCTGCTGGTAGACGTTTTATGACTGTTAATAAAAGTGATAAAATTACTAAAAAGAAGCCTGAAAAATCTTTATTAACTACAATTAATAAAAATTCAGGACGTAATAACAGTGGTTCTATTACTGTTCGTCACCGTGGTGGAGGAGCTAAAAAAAGATATAGAATAATAGATTTTAAAAGAAATAAAGATGGTGTAAAAGGTATAGTTGAAGCTGTAGAATACGATCCGTATCGTAGTGCTAACATTGCTTTAATTAAGTATCTTGATGGAGAAAGAAGATATATTTTATGCCCTAAGAAATTAAATGTTGGAGATGAAATTGTTTCAGGTGAAAAAACTGAGATTGAAGTTGGAAATGCACTTCAATTAAGAAATATTCCTGATGGAACTATCATTCATAACATTGAAATGAAGCCTGGTAAAGGTGGACAATTAGTTAGATCAGCAGGTAATAAAGCTGAACTTCTAGGTAAAGATGGCAAATATGCAACAGTTAAATTACCATCTGGCGAAATTCGAAAAATATTTGGTAGATGTAGAGCTACAATTGGACGAGTAGGAAACGAAGAACACTTTAACGAAGTTGGCGGTAAAGCTGGTAGAACAAGACATAGAGGTAGAAGACCTCACGTTAGAGGTTCTGTAATGAATCCAAATGATCACCCTCACGGTGGTGGTGAAGGTAGATGTCCAATCGGTATGGTGTCACCTGTTTCTCCATGGGGTAAAAGAACTATGGGTAAAAAGACACGTAAGAAAAATAAAGATTCGAACAAATATATTGTTAAGAGAAGAAACGAGTAGTCTGGAAGGAGGTTTTAGGAATGCCTAAAAAACCATTTATAGCTGATAGTGTAGTTAAAAAAATTAAGAAAAATAGTAAAAATAAATCTTTTAAAACATGGTCTAGATCATCAACTATATATCCTCAATTAATTGGATATACTATTGGAGTTCACAACGGTAAAACTTTTGTACCAGTTTATGTTACTGAAGATATGGTAGGACATAAACTTGGAGAGTTTGCTAAGACTAGAATATTCAAGGAACATGGTGTTAAAGGAACAGCTGCTGTTGATATGTTAGAAGGAATGGATGACATGGTTGTTGGCCTTGAAGAAGAAACAGAAGAAGGTGCAGAAACAGAAGAAGGATCTGAAGAAGAAAGTGATTCAGAAGAGTAATTCTTTTGAGAGGAGGTAAATTATGGAAGCAAGAGCAATTGGGAAGAATTTAAGAACAACTGCTAAAAAAATGAAGCCTATCGCTAGTTTGATTCGTGGGAAAGATGTTGCTGAAGCTCAAAGAATTTTACAATTTACAAATAGAAAAGGCGCAAAATTACTTTTAAAAGTATTAAATTCTGCAATCGCAAATGCAGAGAATAATAATCATATGGAATATGAAGATTTATTTGTTCATAAAGCTTATGCAAATCAAGGACCGACAATGAAACGTTTTAGAGCAGGTGCAATGGGAAGAGCAAAACCTATAAATAAGAGGACTTGTCATTTAGGTGTAGTTGTTAAAGAAAAAGAATAACTAAAAGGAGGTATTTAATGGGTCAAAAGATTAACCCGCATGGCTTTAGAGTTGGAGTTATAAAAGATTGGGACTCTAAATGGTATGCCGAAGGTAAAGATGTACCGGAATTAATCAAAGAGGATCATGAAATTAGAAAACATATAAAACAAAAAATGTATATTGCTGGCATTACGAGAATGTATATTGATCGTGCTGCTAAAAAGCAAATTAAAATAAATATATATGCTGCTAAGCCTGGTATTGTTGTAGGTAAAGGTGGTAAAAATATTAAAGAATTAAAGTCTGAATTAGAAAAAATGACTAATAAGAAAATTAAAATAGATATTTCAGAAGTTAAAAACGTAAGTGCTGATGCACAATTAGTTGCTGAAGAGATTTCATCTGCTATCGAAAGAAGAATTTCTTTTAGAAGAGCTATGAAAAAATCTATGAAAAGAGCAATGAGATTTGGCGCTGAAGGTTTTAAGGTTAAAGTATCTGGACGATTAAATGGAGCAGATATGGCTCGTTCTGAAGGTTATACTCAAGGAAGTATTCCGTTATCTACTTTAAGAGCTAATGTAGATTATGGTTTTTCAGAAGCAGATACAACTTACGGTAAAATCGGTGTTAAAGTATGGATTAACAAAGGCGAAGTTTTACCAGAAGTTGGAGAAGGAAGAAAATTAATTAGAAAAGACTACGAAAATAAATAGATGAAAGGAGGCAATCCAAATGTTACAACCAAAAAGAGTTAAACGTCGTAGAGTTCATAGAGGTAGAATGAAAGGACGTGCTACAAGAGGTAATAAAATTACAAGAGGAGATTATGGCTTGGTTGCAGAAGCTCCGCATTGGATTACTGCTAGACAAATTGAAGCTGCGAGATCAGCAATTAGAAACCATTTAGAAAGACAAGGGAAAGTATGGATTAATATATTCCCGCATAAACCAGTAACTGCTAGACCTGCTGAAACGCGAATGGGTGCAGGTAAAGGTGCTCCAGAATATTGGGTAGCAGTTGTAAAACCTGATAGAGTATTATTTGAATTAAAAGGTGTTCCAGAAGATAAAGCTAGAGAAGCTTTTAGATTAGCTGGTTCTAAACTACCTATTAAAACAAAGTTTGTTACACGTGAAATGCAAGAGGGTGGTGAAAGTTAATGAAAGCAAGTAAGTTAAGAGAATTTACTACTGAAGAATTAAACCATAAAGTTGAAGAATTAAAAAATGAATTATTTAACTTAAGATTTCAATTAGCTACAGGACAGTTAGAAAACCCAATGGTTATTAAAACTGTAAAGAAAGATATTGCTAGAGCTAAGACAATTTTAAGAGAACGTGAATTAAGTGCGTAAAGGAGGTTTAGCTCATGAAAGAATCGAATCGTAAAGAAAGAGTAGGTACGGTTGTTAGCGACAAAATGCAAAAAACTATTACTGTTGAAGTTGGACGTACTAAAAAACATAAATTATATGGAAAAAGAGTAAAAAGACATTCAAAATTAAAAGCTCATGATGAAAATAATGAGTGTAATATAGGTGATGAAGTTAAGATTATTGAAACAAGACCATTAAGTAAAACAAAAAGATGGAGACTTGCTGAAATAATTAAAAAAGCTAAATAAGTTTAAGGAGGTCAGTATTTATGTTACAACAAGAATCGAGTTTAAAAGTTGCTGATAACTCTGGTGCTAAAAGATTAAAAACTATTAAAGTATTAGGTGGATCTAGAAAAAGATATGCTAATATTGGTGACCAAATTATGTGTTCGGTAACTAAGGCAACGCCAGGCGGAGTTGTATCACGTGGGGATGTTGTTAAAGCTGTTATTGTTAGATCTGTTTATGGAATTAGAAGAGAAGATGGAAGTTATCTTAAATTCAATGAAAATGCTGCTGTTATTATAGATGATAATAAATCGCCAGTTGGGACTCGTATATTTGGCCCTATTGCAAGAGAATTAAGAGATAACAATTATATGAAAATAGTTTCTTTAGCGCCTGAAGTATTGTAGCAGGAGGTGAAAATATGCATATTAAGAAAGGTGATACTGTAGTTGTAACTACAGGTGTTTATAAAGGGAAAAAAGGTGAAGTTTTACAAGCAATCCCAAAAGAAGATCGTGTTATTGTTGAAGGTGTAAATATTAGAACTAAACATGTACGCCCAACAAGACAAATGCAACAAGGTGGAAGAATTGAACAAGAAGCTCCAATACATGTTTCTAATGTTATGTTATATGATCCAAAGGCTGATAGTGGAACAAGAATCAGACATAAAAGATTAGAAGACGGTACAAAAGTAAGAGTTTCGGTGAAATCAGGAGAAATTTTAGATTAATTGCTAGTGAAAGGAGGTAATTAATTATGGCAAGATTTAAAGAAAAATATAATTCTGAAATTAAGACTCAATTAATGGAAGAATTTGGATATAAAAACATTATGCAAGTTCCTAAAATAGAAAAAGTAATCGTAAATATGGGACTTGGAGAAGCAAAAGAAAATAAAAACGTAATTAAGAATGCTGTTGAAGAATTAAAAAAGATTACAGGTCAAAAACCAATTGTTACAAAAGCAAAAAAATCTGTTGCTAATTTTAAAATTAGAGAAGATATGCCAATTGGTGCTAAAGTAACTTTAAGAGATGAGAGAATGTATGAGTTTTTAGATAGATTAATTACAATCGCTTTACCGAGAGTTAGAGACTTTAAAGGTGTAAAAGCGAATGCCTTTGATGGTAGAGGGAATTATTCATTAGGTTTAAGAGAACAAATATTATTTCCTGAATTAAGTTATGACGATGTTGAAGCTGTAAAAGGTATGAACATTGCTATAGTGACGACTGCTGAAAGCGATGAAGAGGCAAAGAAATTACTAAGTTTATTTGGAATGCCATTTGCTAAATAGGAGGTGTAGTTGTGGCTAAAAAGTCATTAAAAGTTAAACAAAAGAAAAAGCAAAAATATTCAACTAGAGAATATAATAGATGTAAAATTTGTGGAAGACCCCACGGATATTTAAAGAAATTTGGTTTATGCCGTATTTGTTTTAGAGAATTAGCTCATAAAGGACAAATTCCTGGCGTTAGAAAAGCAAGTTGGTAAAATCATTTGAAAGGAGGTTTTTCTAATGGGTATTGTAACAGATCAAATAGCAGATATGTTAACTCGTATTAGAAATGCAAATGCAGTTAGTCATGAGACAGTAGATATTCCTATGTCAAATATGAAAAGAAATATTGCAGAAATTTTATTAGATGAAGGATATATTAATAAGGTTGATGTTATTGAAGACAATAAACAAGGAATCTTAAGACTAACATTAAAATATATGGAAGATCAAAAAGTTATTTCTGGATTGAAAAGAATTTCAAAACCAGGATTAAAAGTATATGTTAAGAAAGATGAAGTACCGAAAGTACTAGGTGGATTAGGTATTGCAATCATATCGACTTCATCAGGATTATTAGTTGATAGAAAAGCTAGAGAGTTAGGCGTAGGTGGAGAAGTAATTTGCTACGTTTGGTAATAAAAAAGTAGGAGGTATAAAATGTCTAGAATAGGAAAAAAACCTGTTACAATTCCAGATGGAGTGACTGTTGATGTTAATGGAAATACTGTTAAAGTAAAAGGTAAATTAGGTGAACTTACAGATTCATTTGATGATCGTTTAGAAATTACATTAAATGATGATAAATTAGTTGTTAAAAGATTTAGTGAAGATAAAGATGTAAAATCTATTCATGGTTTAACAACATCAATCATTTCAAATATGATTGAAGGTGTAGCAAAAGGTTATCAAAAGAAATTAGAAATTAACGGTGTTGGATATAGAGCTAAGAAAAAAGGTTCTAAATTAGACTTATCATTAGGTTTTTCTCATCCTGTTGTTTTGGATGATCCTGAAGGAATTGAAACAAAATGCCCAGATGAAACAACAATTATTATTGAAGGAACAGATAAACAACTTGTTGGTAATTATGCGGCAAAAATTAGAGAGTTAAGAAAGCCTGAACCATATAATGGAAAAGGAATTAAATATGCAGGAGAGCATATTAGAAGAAAAGAAGGAAAATTAGCAAATTAGTAAGTTAAGAAAGGAGTGAATATTTATGGCTTCAAGAAACGCTAAGCGTAAAGCAAGACATAAAAGAGTTCGTGGAAAAGTCTTTGGAACTCCTGATAGACCTAGATTAAATGTCTTTAGAAGTGCCAATAATATTTATGCTCAAATTATAGATGATGTAGCAGGACATACAATAGTTTCTTCTTCTTCTTTAGAAGATGAAATAAAAAATGAATTAGATCATACTGGTAATGTTGAAGCGGCAAAATTAGTTGGTAAGTTAATTGGTAAGAGAGCTTTAGATAAAGATATTGAAAAAGTTGTATTTGATAGAGCAGGATATAAATATCAAGGTAGAGTAGAAGCTTTAGCAGATGCTGCTAGAGAAGCAGGATTAGATTTTTAAGGAGGCAATATGCGTCGAGACATTATAGATGCTAAAAAATTAGACCTTCAAGAACAGGTGTTAGATATTCGAAGAGTAACTAAAGTTGTAAAAGGTGGACGTAATATGAGCTTTTCTGCTTTGGTTGTTGTTGGAGATAAAAATGGTCATGTTGGAATAGGTACTGGTAAAGCTATTGAAGTACCAGGAGCTATTAGAAAAGCAGTTAAAGATGCTGAAGGTAAATTAATTAAAGTTCCTAGAGTTGGAACAACAATACCACATGATATTAAAGGTAGATTCGGTGCTGGGAAAGTTTTAATGATGGAATCTGAAGAAGGTACTGGAATCATTGCTGGAGGACCTGTTCGTACGGTTTTAGAATTAGCAGGAGTTAAAGATGTAAGAGCTAAATCATTAGGTAGTAATAATCCTGGAAACATGGTAAGAGCTACTATTAATGGATTAGATAATTTAAAAACAGTAGAAGAAGTAGCAAAACTACGTGGTAAAACAAAAGAAGAAATTTTAGGTTAGGAGGTATTCCTTGGCTAATCAATTAAAAATAGTTATGAAAAAAAGTTCAATTGGAGCTGATAAAGGACAAAAAGGGACGTTAGTTGCTTTAGGTCTTAGAAAGATTGGACAAAGTGTTGAAAAGAATAATACTCCTCAAATTAGAGGAATGGTTAATAAAGTGAGTCACTTAGTAGAAGTTGAAGAAATTTAAGGAGGTGTGATCATGAGATTGCATGAATTAAGTCCTGCTGAAGGTTCTACTAAAAAACGTAAAAGAGTTGGACGTGGACCAGGATCAGGTTATAGAAAAACAGCTGGAAAAGGTGAAGCTGGACAAAATAAACGTTCAGGTGGAAAAGTAAGAGTAGCATTCGAAGGTGGACAAACACCGCTTTTCAAAAGGTTACCTAAATTCGGTTTTCATAATAAATTCAAAAAAGAATATACAATCTTAAATGTTGATGCACTTGAAGCTTATGATGATGGAGATGTTGTAGATCCAGAAATTTTAATAGCTGAAGGCATGATCAAAAAGTTAAATGATGGACTTAAGATTTTAGGACGTGGAGAATTAAATACAAAGTTAACAGTTAAAGCCAACAAGTTCTCAAAATCTGCAATTGAAAAAATTGAAGCTGCAGGCGGAAAGGCTGAGGTGATTTAACTTGTTATCTACATTAAAGAATGCTTGGAAGATTCCTGATTTGAGAAAGAAATTACTGTATACATTATGGATAATTGTAATTTTCAGATTAGGGGCTGCAATACCGGTACCAGGAATTGATAAAGCAAAACTAGCTCAGATGTTTGCTGAAAGTGGAGAAGGGTTAATAGGATTTTTCAACTTAATGTCTGGAGGATCTTTTAAAAACTTTACTATCTTTGCTTTAGGGATATCACCATATATTACTGCGTCAATCATTATGAACCTTTTACAAATTGCAATTCCTGCATTAGAGGAATTATCTAAGCAAGGTGAAGAAGGAAAAAAGAAGATGGCACAGTATACAAGATATGGTACAGTTACATTAGCTTTAATTCAAGCATTTGGTTTTAGTTTTGGGATTTTTAGATCTGCGTTTGTTAATCCTGGAATGAAATCAATTGCTGTATCAGTAATTACATTAACAGCAGGAGTAGCATTTTTAATGTATCTTGGTGAAAAGATAACAGAAAATGGAATTGGAAATGGTATTTCATTATTTATTTTCGCTGGGATTATATCTAGAATTCCAGGTGGAATAATTTCGACTTTTATGAAGATTCAAACAGGAGATATTAACTTATTAAGTGTTGTCTTATTTGCAGCTATTGCTGTGGCTGTAGTAGTTGGAGTTATTTTCATTCAAGAAGGAAAAAGAAAAATACCAGTACAATATGCCAAAAGAGTTATTGGAAGAAAGATGTATGGAGGACAAAGTACTCATATTCCTTTAAAAGTTAATCAATCAGGAGTTATACCGGTTATCTTTGCTATGTCTTTACTTATGTTTCCGATAACTATATCACAATTTTGGCCACAAAGTGGATTTTATTACTTTGCTAAAAATTACTTAAATTCAACATCAGTACTTTATAATGTTTTATATGCTATTTTAATTATGTTCTTTGCTTACTTTTATACATCAGTAACATTTAATCCAGTAGAAGTTGCAAAAAACATGAAGAAAAATGGTGGTTATATACCAGGTATTAGACCAGGTCGACCTACAAGCGAATATTTAAGTAAAACACTTAACAGATTAACATTGGCTGGAGCAGTGTTTTTAGCAGGTATAGCGATTTTACCAAATATCATCTTAGCTTTAGGGACATTACAAATTAGATTTGGTGGAACAGCATTATTAATTGCAGTAGGTGTATCTTTAGAAACTACTAAGCAAATAGAAGCTCAAATGATGATGAGACATAGAAAAGGCTTCTTAAACGACTAAGGAGGTTAAAATGCGAGTAATATTTTTAGGTCCTCCAGGTGCTGGAAAAGGAACTCAAGCAACAAAAATTGCTAAGGAGTATAATATTCCACATATTTCTACTGGAGATATTTTTAGAAAGAACATTAAAAATGAGACTGAGTTAGGTAAAAAAGCAAAAGAATATATAGATAAAGGCGACTTAGTTCCTGATAGTTTAGTTGTATCAATTGTAGCAGATAGATTAAAAGAAGATGATGCAAAAGATGGATATTTACTTGATGGATTTCCAAGAACACTAGATCAAGCTAAAGCTTTAGATGAAGTTTTGGAAGATATGAAAACTAAATTAGATGTTGTAATAAATATAGAAGTTAATCCAAGTGTTTTAATTAAAAGAATAACTGGACGTAGAATATGTAAAGATTGTGGTGAGACTTATCATATAGATTTTAATCCTTCGAAAAAAGAAGGAGTTTGTGATAAATGTGGTGGAAAGCTTTATCAAAGAGAAGATGATAATGCTGAAACTGTTAAAAATAGAATTGATGTTTATAATAAGCAAACAGCACCATTAATTGATTATTATTCAAAAGTGAACTTAATCGAAACTATTGATGGA
>JBNJDJ010000009.1:0-44128 GCA_051744845.1 Bacillota bacterium | reverse complement strand
TAAATTCAATTAACTCAATTAAAAAGTGTAAAAATAAAAATTTAAGACATAGTATAATACATTGCCAAATTACTACATTAGATTTAATTGAAAAAATTAAGAAAAATAATATATTGACTCATATTCAACCAATTTTTCTCGATAATGATGTACATATTGTTGAAAGTAAAATAGGGAAAAGAAAAGCTAAAGAAACTTATTTGTATAATACTATGGATAAAATGGGTATTAAGATAGCTTTTGGATCTGACTCACCAGTAGATAAATTAGATCCAATTCTTGGTATTTATTGTGCAGTTAATAGAACTGACCTTTCAGGAAAACCTGAAAAAGGTTTTTTACCTGATGAAAAGATATCAATAAAAAAAGCTTTAAAATTTTATACTTTGAATTCTGCATATGCCCAACATATGGAAGATAAAAAAGGAAGTTTAGATATAGGGAAATATGCTGATTTTACTATTTTAGATAAAAATATTTTAAAGATAAAAAAAGAAAATATAAAGAATGTAAAAGTAGTTAATACATATCTTAACGGTATATCTTTTAACTAATAAAAGGATTATTAAATAAGTATTAAAACTCTTAGATATCAAATAAAGCTGAGTAAAGTTTATAAAATTTAAAAAATATAAAAAATAACTCTATCTAAAAAAGATAGAGTATATTATTAATAATCATGTCCTTTTCCAGAATCTTTTATTGTCATTAATTCTAAAGGATAAGGTTTGAAATAATATTGATTTTTTAAATAATCAACATTATGTTGAATAATCCAAGATTCTAACATTTTTTGTAAGACGCTTAAAGGATATTTATTATTTCTATAATGCTTTAAAGTATCTAAAAAATGTTCTCTTTGCTCTTTTGTTAAATACTCAGATACAAAACCAAAACAGTGTTGTAAAATATTTATATTTTTACCTTCACTTTGAGTTTCATTAAATACTTCTTTTAAGATTTTATAATAATTATTTATAACTTTTTCGGTTTGCTTTTTTTCATGATTGGCAGCTATAGAACCTAATTGTCTCATTTTTTCTTCATTAAACGATTGTAGTAAATATTTATGTTCAGAGTGAAATTTAATTAAATCTTTCATTTTATTATTTTTATTAACTTTTTTGAATCTAGCAAATGTAAATAATTTTGTTAAAAATCTTTCTCTTAATGTAAAATTTCTTAATCTACCTTCATTTATAATAGGATAATTTTCAAACTCTTCTAATACTTTTTTTCCAAAAACACCTATATCTTTTCCAGAGGATATTTTACTTTTTTCAGAAGAGTAATATTTTACATTTGATATACCACATGAAGGTGATCTTTCTTTTAAAATAAAACCATCAACTGAATCTCTATGCTTTTCAAAAAGATTATCAGCGTAATCAAGCATTTCATTAGTAAAATCTGTTTCTGTTGCTTTTTGATATATTCTATTTTTACCATCTTTTTTTATTATAAGAGACAACCATTTTCTAGGAACACCTAATCCAATTTCTACTTCTGGACATATTGTTTTAAAATCAACAAAAGGTTTAAGTTGATTAATGAATTCACTATTAATTATTCCTCCATCATATCTACAATTATCAAATGTTAAACATCTACTTATTAATACTTTAGGTTTTATAGTCATTATTTTTCCTTTCTATACTTATCTACATATTTTTGAATATCAAATTTTCTTTTTAAACCGTTAGCATTCATATATCTGATTTTACCAAATATATCTCTTTCTTTCCAAGCTCTATCGTGTTTCCCAAAACACCAAGAAATTCCAGTATAACCATTAGGGGAAAATCCATCTATTGCGTATTTATCATTTAGTAAAACTAAATTATCAAAAGCATTTTGATAATTATCAGACCACTCTAAAACTTTTTTACCCCAATACATTCTCATATAATTATGCATTAGTCCTGTATTTTTTAATTCATTTTGACAAGCATTCCAAAATACATCATGAGTTTTAGAGTTTTCTAAAATATCTAGAGAATAATCATATTTTCTTTTGTCATCAATGTGTTCATCCATTGTTTTTTGACACCAATTAGGAAGAATTTTAGATAAACTTTTATCATAAAATTTATTAAAATAGATAAAATTATAAGCAAGCTCTCTTCTAACTATTATTTGTTCTAAAAAGTCGTGTTCAAATGTTTTTTGTAAATCTAATATTTTTTTAGTGATATATATTGGTGAAATATGGCCATAGTTTAAATATGGACTAAGTCTAGAAGTAATGTCTTTAACTGGATCATTTGCAAATTCTTCATATTTATCTAGATTATTTTTTATAAAATGATTTAATTTTTTAATAGCTTCCTCAGGCCCTCCTTTGTATAATTTTGAAGGAATGACATTTTCAACTTTTAACTTCTTAGAAATTTCTTTAAAATCTTTTTTAGAATTTAGATTGATATTAAAATCAAAATCTAAATTAAGATTTAAATTTTGTTTCTTAATAGGTTCAAAATCTTTTAAATAGTTATCTACTTTAGATAATAGCTTTTTTCTTAAAGTATAAGCTGCATATTCTTGCTTTTGAGAAGCTATTTCTACAGGTACTACAAGATTTGATTCTGCTATTATCACTTTACAAGTTACATTTTTAGATACCTTTAAATTTAATTTCTTTTCAACTCGTAAATAGCCTTTATCAGTTATTAAACATATAGAATTATTAGCTAAATCTAAAAGGTTTTTACTTACCTTTGAATAATCAATAATCATTTTAATATTTAAATCTTTTAGTTTTTCTTTAATATCAAGAAGTCCTTCTAGTAGAAAATATAATTTTCTTTTGTTTTGGATGAAAAAACTAGATCCTAAACTAAAAAATACTATAATAGGTTTTTCAAATGTTTTTGACATTTCTCTTGCTCTTTTTAATCCAAAATTATATTTTATTCTTTGAGCGTTTTGCATCCAATAAATAATATAATCATTTTCTTTGATCAATTTTTTGTTATTTAAATCATTTAATCTATCTTTATAAATTGTCATATTATCCTTTCTATAAAAATAAGGTACCTATAGTTATGATACCTTAAATTTCATTATTTACTCAAATATTTACTTTTAATTTGTTCTAAAAAATCTTTATTAATATTTGTTGTTTTTCGGTTTTTGAAAAATTCTTTTTGACAATTATATTTTTCATTTTCTTTTTTAGCAAATTCATATTTCCCATTTTTATTTAAATACCATGAATTTTGATTGTCTTTTATATTATTAAAAAGTATATTTTTAATCTGTTTTTTTATTTCTTTATTATATATTGGTATCATTTGTTCCACTCTTCTATATAAATTTCTTGGTCTCCAATCTGCACTTGAAATAAAGAGCTTTTCATCTCCATCATTATAAAAGTAACTTATCCTAGAATGTTCTAGGTATTTACCTACAATACTTTTTACAGTAATATTTTCACTTAAGTTATCAATATTTGGTTTTAAACAACACATACCTCTGACAATTAAATCTATTTTCACACCTGCTTTAGAAGCTTTATATAATTCATCTATTATACTTTGGTCAACTAATGAGTTCATCTTAGCAATTATATATCCCTTTTTCCCATGTTTTACATTAGTTATTTCGTTATTAATTAATTTTATAACTTTATCTTTAAGATTAAGTGGTGAAATAGATAGATGGTTAAATGTAGGGTCAAGATTATATCCGGATAATAAATTAAAAAGGTTAGAAGCGTCTGTAGCTAGCCCTTCATTACTAGTTATAAGATCAACATCAGTATATAATTTTGCAGTTTGATCATTATAATTTCCCGAACTAAAATGTACATATTTATTTATACCATTATTTTCTTCTCTAATTATTAATAATACTTTTGAATGGACTTTATATCCTGAAAAACCATATATAACATGACATCCAGATTTTTCTAATTTTTTTGCCCATTGTATATTTTGTTTTTCATCAAATCTTGCTTTTAGTTCAACTAAAACAGTTACTTGTTTTCCATTTTCAGCAGCTTTAGCTAGATTTTTAACTAATCTAGAATCTCCACTTACCCTATAAAGAGTTTGTTTTATTGCTAAAACCTTCGGGTCTATTGACGCTTTTTTAATCATCTGATTTATTATTTCGAAACTTTCATAAGGTCTATGAATTAGATAATCCTTGTCTTTGATTGCTTTAAAAATATTTTTTTCTTTTGATAATTTTGATTTTTTAGGACTTTTATAATTATATTTTAAATTATCTAAAGTTTCAATACTATATAATTCCATTAAACAGCTTAAATCTATTGGTCCATTAGCAATATATATAGCTTCTTTTGGTAGATTAAAATGGTTAAATAAAAACTTTTTAAAATCTTTATCAAAGTTTTTATTTATTTCTAATCTAACTGGGAATCCCCATTTTCTTCTATTTACATAGTCTTGCATTTCTTTTAATAAATCAGAAGCTTCTTGGTTCAATTTAACATCTGCATTTTTTGTCACCCTGAATTCAGTGATAGACAAAATTTTATGTCCTTTGAAAAGTTTTTGGATAAAAATTTTAATTATATTTTCTATAAAGATAAATTTATTATTATCAGGTAATTTAATTAATCTAGGTAAAATACTTGGTACTCTTACAAATGCATATAGATAATCATTATTTTCTAAAACTTTTTTTGGTAAAAATATATTATTTTCATTTTTTTCTAGTTTTATACCTAAAGTAAGACTTTGGTTTAATAAAAGTGGAAATGGTCTAGCTTGATCTACTGCCATTGGTGTTAATACTGGTGAAATATTATTTTCAAAATATTTTTTTAAGTATTTTTTTTCTGAATCACTACATTTATTGTATGAAGAAATAATTAACTTTTCATCTTTTAGTTTTTTCTTAACATTTTTATAACAGGAATATTGTTTATCAAAAATTTCATGAATATTTTGATTAAGTTTTTTATAAAGATTTTTAGTTGTATATCCTCCTTCGTAAACCTCATTATAACCTGAATTCAGAGTATCTAAAATTCTAGCAATTCTTATCATAAAAAATTCATCTAAATTTGAAGAAGTAATTGCTAAAAACTTAAATCTTTCTAATAAAGGATTGTTTTTATAAGTTGCTAATGAAAGTACTCTTTCATTAAATTTAACCCAACTTAGTAATTTGCTATGATAATTATTATCCATAAAAGTCACTCCTTGTTTCAATTATTGGTTTTATGCCAAATATTTTTGTAAATAGTTTACTCTTTGAATTTAAACTCCATTTTTCAAATTCTAAATCTTCATATGTTTGAATTAAAATTTTCAAATTATCTTTTTCTATCTTAATATCTAGATTATTAATAGGTTGATTGTGAGATCTATCTAAACTATCAGCAACTTTTAAAAGAGCAGTAATTTTAAAAATTTTTATTTTAGATTTTTGATCAATTTTTAATTTTTTAGTCAAAGAAATTTCTTTATAAGAATGATATTTTGATATATATGCGATTATCCTACTTTCTTCATTAGTTAAACCTATAATGTTTATTTCTTTTAAAATATTATAAGAGTGCTTATAATGTTGTTGTAAACTTATAAATTTACCAATATCGTGAAGTAAAGCAGAAACTTCTAAAATAAGCCTATCTCTATTATTTAAACCATGTATTTCTCTTGTTTGGTCAAATAATTTTAGTGCTAACTTTTTCACATTTGTTGCATGTTTGTTATCAAAGTTATATTTTTGTCCTATATTATAAGCTATTTTACTAATGCTTTTATCAAAT
Source organism: Bacillota bacterium (assembly GCA_051744845.1). Lineage (GTDB taxonomy): Bacteria > Bacillota > Clostridia > Peptostreptococcales > Acidaminobacteraceae > JBNJDJ01. The sequence continues at coordinate 38,382 of JBNJDJ010000009.1, read as the reverse complement.
TGTTTTTCAATATTAATAAAAGTATCTATTTTTAGTTCTTTTGTTAATAAAATATCTTCTAAAGAATAGTTTATACAATATATATTTTTAATATCAGAAAATTTTAAAATTATAAAATAAATAGTTAATGAAGTTAAAAGCTGTTCAACTTCATGAATAGTTAAGTTATATTTTGATGATAAATTAGTAAGATCACTGTTAGTAAATTCTTTGTATATAGAATTAAATTCGTTTATATTTATTTTGAATATTTTTTCATTTTGTGAAATCTTTAAAATTTCTCTTAATAAATTCATTTCTTTTCCTGTTAAAACTAAATTTTTAGATTTATATTTTTTAATAAATTCACTTAAAATATGTCTAAATGAGTTAAGGTATTTGTTTATTTCTTTAGAAAAAGTAGTTGTTTTGTTTTTTAAATTTGATAGAATTTGATTTAATTTTATACTGCCAAAATTCAGATTTAAATAATCTAAAATATAATTTTGTTTAGAATATGCTAGTGAGAACTTACCTGTGCCGACATATGTAAATAAATAGTCTTTTCTTTTAATATTTTTCTTTTGAAGTATATATTCAATTCCTTGATAAATAAGTTTCTTTTCTTCGTGATCAGTTATTAGATTTAAATTAAAACCTGTATTTAATTTTATTTGATCTTTTATAAAGTCTTTATTTTTTGCTTCTCTAATAGCAGTTGTAGCTATTAATTTTATATTTGTAACATTATAATCTTTAATAAGGTTTTTAAACCTATTTAGAATTTCACATATTGTCTTAATATTCTTATAATCAATTAATTGGTCTTTAAAAGTATCTATACCTATATTTATAGGAAAAGTAGTATCTTCTAAAATTTTTATACCATTTTTTACTTTTTGAGCTATTTTTAAATTAATTGATTTTGATCCTATATATATTACACTAAATTTTTTCTTCATTATATCCCTCCATTTATTATATTATAATATAAATTCATGTTTTATGTTAAATTTTGTTTAAAAATATAAAAAAATATTTTAAAGTAAAATATTTGATGATACAATTTAGAAATAAAGGAGGAAATTTGTGAATAAAATAGCAGTTATTGATATAGGTTCCAATTCTATAAAACTAGTATTAGCTATATACAATAAACACGGCTTTCAAATTATTGATGAAATAAAAGAAAGTGTTAGACTTGGTGAAGATATGGATAAAAATGATTATATGAAAGAAGCTCGTATTGAAAAAGCTTTAGAAACTTTAAAGATGTTTAAAGGGCTATGTAAAAAAACTAATACTAAAAAAATTGTTTCTGTAGGTACTGCTGCTGTAAGAGAAGCTACTAATCAAAAAGACTTTTTAAAAAGAGTAAAAAAAGAAACAGGATTAAAAGTAAAAGTATTAAGTGGTAAAAAGGAAGCTTTTTACGATTATTGTGGTGTTGTTAATAGTATTGATAAGAAAAATGGAATTATTATAGATATTGGTGGAGGAAGTATAGAATTAACTTGGATGAAAGATAGAAAAGTAGAAAAAATAAAAAGTTTTAATTTTGGTGCTGTTACTTTATCTTCAATGTTTGATTTAAAAGATAAGATAAAATCTAGTTCAATTAATAAGTTAAATGAGTTTTTAAAAAAAGAATTTGATAAATTAGATTGGTTAAAAAAAGAAAACTTCGAAACTTTTATTGGGGTAGGAGGTACTATAAGAAATATTGCAAGAGTAAATAAAAGAAAAAAAGATTATCCTTTTAAAAGAATGCATAACTACAAAATGGATAAAGATGAGGTTAAAGAAGTTTTTGAATTAGTAAGTAATAAAGATTATAAGGAAAGAAGAAAAATATCAGGTTTATCTAAAAAAAGGGCAGATATTTTTGTTGGAGCAAATAGCTTTGTTTATGAATTAATGAATTATTTAGATATAAATGACTTATTAATAAGTGGTAAAGGAATTAGAGAAGGTATTTTATATAATGAAAAAATATTAAATGGTCATATTGTAAAAGATGTTCTAGATTACTCTATATCAGAACAAATGGAAAAGATATCAACATTTAAAAGTCATATGGAAAATGTTTATGAACTATTAAATACATTGGTTTTTAAACTAGAAGATCTTTATTCTTTTAAATTTTCTGAATTTAATGGTTCGGTTTTTAAGATAGTAAAAACTGCAGGATTATTACATGATTTAGGAAGTATTATTGATTATTATAATCATCACGAGCATACTTTTTATATGATTTTAAACTCTAATATTAATGGAATAAATCATAGAGAACAATTAATAGCTGCATTTATAGCTGCTTCTCACAGACATAAAAGATATAAACTACATAAATATAATTTAAATAGAAAAACATTTACTTCGATAATTGATAGAAAAGGTAAAGACAAAGAAATGATTAGAAAAACTGGTATTTTATTAGAAATTGCTGAAAGTCTTGATAGAAATATGTCTGGTGATATAAGTATAAAAGATATTAATATTAAATCTGAAAGTGTTGAGATTTTAGTTACTAGTATTAATAATCCAAAACTTGAAATTTCAGATGCTTTAGAAGTTAAAAAAGGATTTAAATCTAAATTTAAAAAAGATTTAGTCATTAAAGATATATCAAATTAGCTATACTTAAATTAAAAAAGTTACTACTATTTTTAAAGTAGTAACTTAATTTTTTTGGTTATTATTTTTTAAATATTTTAATCCCAATATGTTAGGTTTAAAAACATTTTAAATATTTTAATGATTTCGTGTTTTTCTTCATTAGATAACATAGAATAATTTTTACCGACTATATTTCTAGCTTCTAGTTCTCTTATAAATACCTTAAATTCAGGGAAATTACTTATGTTTTTATTAATATAGTTAAGCAAATCTGCAACTTTCATATATTTTTTGCTTTCTAGTGATTTTTCATGTTCCCACTTTTTTAAATTAAAAAGTATTTCAAAAGGTTTCATAATTTTATATCTATAATTATCTTCTTTATTTGACTCTAAAAAATCAGATTTGTAATTTTCGTAACTTTCTTTGACTATTCTATACATTAAAAAGCTCCTTAAAAAGTTCTAGCTTATTAAGAAAACCTTGCTTCTTACTTTCAATAAGATCTTCTCGGTTAAGTACTTCGTCAATGATTTTATGAATGACCTTTTTATTTGATTGCTTTAATAAATTTTCAATATCTTCAATATCTTTTTGTGAAAGACGAATGATTTTGCTGACAATTAGATCTTCAGGTGCTAATATATAGATGTTTAAGTACTCATATTTTTCTAATTTTTTTGCTCTCTCTTTATAAGAAGGTGCTAAAATTGTTGACTTATATTCCAAAAAATCAAAGGTTCCTAGGAGTCGAAAAACTCTGCCGTATATTGAAGGGTAATTTAAATCAATAAAATCAAAGTCTCGAGTTCCACGAGAATTATAATTGCCTAAAATTGATGCACTACCTCCAAGTAGATATAAGCTAAAAGGTTTAATACCTATTGTTTTGGCAAAAACCTCCATATCTTTCAATCTAGATTCTAATTCATTTTTTAAAAACATGATTTCACCTAATTCTTTTGATAAGTTTTGATTAATATTTTCTTAATATTAGTATATATAATTGTATTAATTTTGTCTATACGTATTTAATTTTTAGCTGTTAAGATAAATATTTTTATTAGTAACTTAAGTTTCTTTAGTATTATTCCAATGTTTAATCCAGTAAATAATAATTCCAATTGGAAAGTGAATTGAAAGTTTTTTAATAGCAAAGCTGTTTATAGAGTAACGGATATTTATTTTTTTAAGTGTATATTTTGGTAGATTGCCATCAACACATTTTTATATTTACGTGTGTATCTATTAGAAACATGATAATTTTATCAAAAAATTTTAAGTCTTAAAATATTTGTTTAAAAAAGCATACTTATTTTAAAAATCTCTTGACATTAAAAATTATACTCGTTATACTAAGTTTAAATTAATTGAAAAAGGGGAAAAATTATGAAGACTTTCGTAGAAAATACAAAATTTTATTTTTATTCTTTCTTTGCTTGGGGCTATTTTTATTTTTATAGTGCTAGCGCTTTAGGATATAATAAAATTAATTTTTACGGATGTTGATTATATATAATTATAAAAAATTAATTATGTCTATTTAGGTTCATCCGTATGGGTGAACCTTTTTTAATATACAAAGGAGAAAAATTATGCTTACTTCAACTAATTTATTTAATGAATTTTATTATACTTTTTATTTCTGGGGCTATTTTAGCGCTGGCACTTAAACATTCAAATAAATTATTTTAAAAGTAAGGGATATTTTAGAGATAGGCGCATCCTTATGGATGTGCCTTTTGTTATTTAAAAGGAGGATTTTATGATAGTTAAGGTTAAAAAGAAAAAAGATATGGCAGGTATTAAAGATAGGATTTCAAAGTTACAAAAGAGAGTTGAGTTTCATGATCTAGATGGAAAGAAAGTAGGTATTTTAGGAGATTTATCTAAAAAGAATTTAGATATAGTTAGAAAAGATAGTACTGTGGAAGAGGTTGTAACTATTAAAGAACCTTTTAAGAAAACTAATAGGTTATTTAAAGAAACTGATACTATAGTTAATATTGGCTCAAAGCAAATTGGTGGAGATAAATTTGGTGTAATTGCAGGACCTTGTGCAGTAGAGAGTGAAGAGCAATTAACAGAAATTTCTGAATCTATTAAAAAAAGTGGAGCTAATTTTTTAAGAGGGGGAGCATTTAAACCTAGAACATCTCCTTACAGTTTTCAAGGTCTTAGAGAAGAAGGGTTAAAACTTTTGGTAAAAGCTAGAGAAAAAACAGGACTACCTATTGTTACAGAGTTAATGTCTGCTGATTTATTACCACTTTTTTTAAAGTATGATGTAGATGTATTACAAATTGGTGCAAGAAATATGCAAAACTTTGATCTTTTAAAAGCTGTAGGTAAAACTAAAAAACCAGTTTTATTAAAAAGAGGTATGTCTTCTACAATAAAAGAATTTTTAATGGCAGCTGAATACGTAATGTCTCAAGGGAATCCTAATGTTATATTATGTGAAAGAGGGATTAGAACATTTGAAGATTTCACAAGAAATACATTAGATTTATCTTCAGTTATTGCTATTAAAAAATTAAGCCATTTACCTATAATAATTGATCCTTCGCACGCTACAGGAAAATGGTGGATGGTAAAAGATTTAGCTAAAGCTGCAGCAGTAGTTGGAGCAGATGGTTTAATGGTTGAAGTTCATAATAAACCAGATGAAGCTTTATCAGATGGTCCTCAGTCTTTAATTCCTGAAAGGTTTGACAGTTTAATGAATGATTTAAGAAAGATGGAAACTATTATTGGGAAAGAATTTCAGGAATAATCTATGAATATAACTATTGTAGGTTTAGGTTTAATAGGCGGTTCTATTGCTAAAAAGTTAAAAGATACTGATTTTAATGTATTTGGAATAGACAAAAATAAATTAGTATTAAAAAAAGCAATAAAAAAAGGTATAATAAATAAAACAGATAAAGACAAACTAAAAATTGCAGATATTTTAATAGTTTGTCTTTATCCTAAAGATACTGTTAAATTTATAAAAAATAATAAAGATAGATTAAAAAAAGATGTATTAATTACTGATGTTTCAGGAGTAAAAGGTGATATTTTAAAAAGGATTAATAAAATAATTGATAAATCTCAACTTTTTATACCAGCTCATCCTATGGCAGGTAGAGAAGAAGGAGGGTTTAATAATTCTGAAAAAAATTTATTTGTAGATGCAAATTATTTAGTTATGAATAAAGTCAAAGATAAAAGATATGATTTATTAAAAGAAGTTGTTAAATCTTTAGAAGCAAAATTTGTGGAAATATCTATTGATAGACACGATAAAATGATAGGTTTAACTAGTCAATTGCCTCATATTATAGCATCTGCTGTTACTAGGTTAAACAAATTTGATGATACTAAAAAATTTGTAGGAAATAGCTTTAATGATGTAACTAGAGTTAGCTTAATAAATGAAGACCTTTGGTCTGAATTATTTTTATCTAATAAAGAGGAACTTACAAATCATATGATTAATTTAAAAAAAGAAATGGACAAAGTTATTAAACTTTTAGAAAAAGATGATAAAGATTTATTAGAAAAATATTTATTAGAGACTCGTAAGAAAAGAGAGGAATATTTAAAAAATGAAAACTTTAAATCTAAAACATGCTAATGGGTCTTATGATATTTTGATTAAAAAAGGTATTTTTGAAAATATAAAAGAAAATATCTCAAATGTTGAGTATGATAACTTATTTATAATAACTGATCAAAATGTATATAACTTATATGAAGAAAAAATAAAAAAGATGGATTTTAAAAAGATAGTTAAAGTAGTACCAGGTGAAAAAAGTAAAAGTTTTGAAACTTATAAAAAAGTGTGTACTTCATTATTAAGTTCTAACATTACTAGATCAGATTTAATCATAACTCTAGGTGGAGGAGTTGTAGGTGATCTTGGAGGATTTGTTGCAGCTACACTTCTTAGAGGAATTAAATTTTTACAAGTTCCTACTACACTTCTTTCTCAAGTAGATAGCTCTATTGGAGGTAAAGTAGCTATTAATGCTAATGGAGGAAAAAATTTAGTAGGTAATTTTTATCAACCTATAAAAGTAATTATTGATCCAGAATTTTTACTTACCCTAGATTCTAGAGAAATAAAATCTGGACTTGGAGAATTAATCAAACACAGTCTTATAAAAGATAGTAAGTTATTTTATAATTTATTAAATTATTCAAATTTTGAAAAGTTGTATAAAGATATAGAAGATATACTTTATAAATCATTAAAGGTTAAAAAAGATGTTGTTCAAAAAGATGAATATGATAAATCAATAAGGATGATTTTAAATTTTGGTCATACAATAGGACATGCTATTGAAAAAAAGCTAAAAGTAAATGAGATATCTCATGGTGAAGCAATTGCTATAGGAATGTTAGAAATAACTAAGATTTCAGAAAAAAAAGGTTTGACTAAAAAAAATACATCTAAAAAAATATATGAGATTTTAGAAAAATATAATTTTAAAATTAAATCTTTTAAACTAAATGAGTTAATAAAATATATAAAAATGGATAAAAAAATATTAAATAATAAACTAAATTTAATATTATTAAAAGATATCGGGAAAGCTTATATAAAACGAATTAAAATAAGTCAATTAGAAGAGTTTTTAGGAGTAGATTATGAAAAAAATAATAAGGAAAAGTAATTTAAAAGGTTCTATTAATATCCCCCCGTCAAAGAGTTTAAGTCACAGAGCGATTATTGCAGCTTCTTTAGCAAAAGGAGAAAGTAAAATAGAAAATATAATTTTAAGTGAAGATATTTTGGCAACAATTGAAGCTATGAAAAGTTTTGGAGTTAAAATTAATATTGAAGAAGGTATTAATAATAGAAAAGTTTTAAAAATATCAGGTAAAAAGGATTTGAAATTAAAATCAGACGAAATATTTTGTAATGAATCAGGTTCTACATTAAGATTTTTAGTTCCATTTTTTACATTAGTTGATTCTAAAGTTACATATACAGGTAAAAATAAACTGATAGAAAGACCTTTGGATTCTTATTATAAGATATTTGATGAAAAAGGTATTAAATATAAAACAGATAATAACAATTTGCCTTTAAAAGTAAGTGGAAAATTAAAGCCTGGAGAATATAAACTTGCAGGAGATATTTCTTCTCAGTTTATTACAGGTTTAATGTTTGTATTACCTCTTTTAAAAGGAGACTCAGTTATTAAAATAACTAAAAATTTAGAGTCTAAAGGGTATGTAGACTTAACATTAGATGTGTTAAAAAAATTTGGTATAAAAATTATAAATAATGATTATAAAGAATTTAAAATCCCAGGAGATCAAAAATATGTTTCAAGAGATTATTTTGTACCAGGAGATTATTCTCAAGCAGCATTTTTTATTGTATCAAACCTTTTAGGTAATGATATTTCTTTAAAAGGTTTAAATAAAGATTCACTGCAAGGAGATAAGGCTATACTCGATATAGTAAAAAAGATTGGTGGGAATTTTAAATTTATAGATAAAGGATTGGTAATAACAGAAAAAAGTAATTTAAAAGGTATAAAAGTTGATGTTAAGGATTGTCCAGATTTAGTTCCTATTTTAGCAGTTTTACTAAGCTTTTGCGATAGTAAAAGTCAAATTATAAATGCAGAAAGACTTAGAATAAAAGAATCAGATAGATTAAAAGCTATATCTAGTGAACTTAATAAAATAGGTGGTAATATAAAGGAAACTAAAGATGGATTAATTATTAAACCAATTGATAGTTTAAAAGGTGGAGAAGTTGATAGTTGGAATGATCATAGAATTGCTATGGCTTTATCAATAGCTTCTAAGAAAGCAAGTGGTAAAATAACTATAAATAATCCAATGGCAGTTGAAAAATCATATCCTCATTTTTATCAAGATTTAGTAAAATTAGGAGGTGTAGTGGATGAGTAATACAATTGGAAAAAACTATAAACTTACTGTTTTTGGTGAGTCTCATGGAAAATCTATAGGAGTAGTTATTGAAGGAATTAAACCTGGACTTAGTATTGATTTAAAAAAAGTAAAAAAAGAGATGGATAGGAGAAAACCAGGGAAATATAAAATATCTACTTCTAGAAAAGAAGGAGATATAGTTGATATTCAAAGTGGAATATTTGAAGATAAAACTACTGGAGCAGCCATATGTGGTATTATACAAAATAAAAATACTCGATCAAAAGATTATAGTTTATTAAAAAGAAAAATGCGTCCAGGCCATTCTGATCTATCGGCAAATAAAAAATATAAAGGATTTAATGATCATAGAGGAGGAGGACAGTTTTCCGGAAGATTAACAGCTCCTTTAGTTTTTGCAGGTGCTATAGCTAAACAAATTTTAAAAAATAAAAATATTTTAATTGGTAGTCATATAAAATCAATAAAAAATGTAAAAGATAGAAGTTTTGAAAAGAGAGATTTAAACAAAGAGATGTTTGATAGATTGAAATCTGAGAAAATACCTACATTAGATATAGAAAAATCAGATATTATGGAAAAAGAAATTTTAAAATATAAAGAGCAAAATAATTCAGTAGGAGGAGTTGTAGAAGGAACTATTTTAAATATCCCTGCAGGTTTAGGTCAACCTTTATTTGATTCAATTGAATCAAAATTATCTAAGTTAATTTTTTCTATTCCTGGTGTAAAAGGGGTAGAATTTGGTAGTGGTTTTCAAATAAGTGAAATGACTGGTAAAGAAGCTAATGATGAATATTTTTATGATGAAGATAAAAATATTAAAGCTTATTCTAATAATAATGGAGGAATAGTTGGAGGAATAAGTAATGGGGTTCCAATTAACTTAAAAGTTGCTTTTAAACCTACTCCTTCTATTGGATTAAAACAAAGAACTATAGATATTGAAAAACAAAAAAATACTGAATTAAAAATTGAAGGTAGACATGACCCTTGTATAGTTCCGCGAGCTTTAGTTGTAGTTGAGTCTTGTATGGCTATTGCAACTTTGGATTTATTATTAGAAGGAAAAATATGGCAAGATTAGATGAATTAAGAAAAAATATTGATAAAGTTGATAAAGAAATATTAGATTTATTTTTAAAAAGAATGGATTTGGTTGAAAAGGTAATAGAAAACAAAAAAAAGAATAATAAAAAAATTTATGATCCTAAAAGGGAAGAAAAGATTTTAAAACAAAAAGTAGGGTTAGTTAAAAATAAAGAGTTAAAACCTTTTGTAAAAGATTTTTTCGTATATTTAATGAATTCATCTAAGAAATATCAACAAGAAAAATATGATAATATAATCAATGAAGATTCTTGTGAAAAAATAGGTTATCTTGGAAAAAAAGGTTCTTTTAGTTATATAGCTGCTAAAAAATATTTTGGTGATAAAGAATTTATAAGTTTCAAAGATTTTGAAATAATTTTTAAGAAAGTTAATGAATCAAAATTAGATTATGGAATTTTACCTATTGAAAATACTTCAACTGGTTCTATTATAGAAGTGTATGATTTACTTAGAAAATATGATTTAAATATTGTGGGTGAAAAAAGTATAGAGATTAGACATCACTTGCTTGCAAAAAAAGGAGTTGAATTAAAAGATATAAACACTGTTTATTCACATCCACAAGCAATAAAACAATCTAAAGAATTTTTACGAAAAAATAATTTAGAGTATATAAATAAAGAAAATACATCTGTTAGTGCATATAATGTTAGTAAATCTAAAAAAACAGATATTGCTGCTATTGCTTCTAAAGAAGCAAGTGAGATTTATGGTTTAAATATTTTAAGAAGTAATATTAACTATAATTCTAAAAATATTACTAGATTTATTATTATATCTAAAAGACAATTAAAAATAAAAGATGCTAATAAACTTTCTTTAGGGTTTAGTGTTAAACATACTCCAGGAAGTTTATACGATGTTTTAAAAGTATTTAATGAAAACAATATTAATTTATATAAAATTGAATCTAGACCGATTTTAGATTCGCCTTTTGAATATTATTTTTATGTTGATATTAAAGGGAATTTAGAAGATGAAAATATAAAAGAAGCTTTGAAAAATGTAAGGCAAAATGTAGTAAGTATGAAAATATTTGGAAATTATAAAGGAGATAAGTAATGAAAAATTTTGGGTTATTAGGAGAAAAATTATCTCATTCTAAATCACCTGATATTCATAAAATTATTTTTAAAGAATTAGATATTAATGGGAAGTATGATTTGATTGAGACATCTCCTAAAGATATAAAAAAATATATAGAAAAATATGATGGGTTAAATGTAACTATACCTTATAAAGAAACTGTGAAGCCTATTTTAAAGTCATTATCAAAAGAGGCTAAATCTATTGGAGCAGTAAATACAATATACAATAAAAAAGGTTATAATACAGACTATTTTGGATTCAAGAAAATGTTAAATGTAAAAAATATCAAAGTAAATAAAAAGATTTGTGTTATTTTAGGGACCGGTGGGGCGAGTAAAGCTGTAAAATATTACTTGAAAAAAAACAATGCTAAGAAAATAATTAGTGTATCAAGGTCTAAAAAAGGTAAAAATATAATTGATTATAATGATTTAAAAAATATAAAAGGAGACATTTTAATAAATACAACACCAGTAGGTATGTATCCTAATATAAATGAAACTCCTGTTGATAACGAAATTATTTCAAAATATAAAGTAGCTGTTGATTTAATATATAATCCTTTAGAAACTTTATTTTTAAAATATGCTAAAAAAAATAATTTAAAATATGCAAATGGTTTATATATGCTAATAGGTCAAGCAGTTAAAGCAGAGGAAATTTGGAATAACATTGAGATTGATAATATATTGATTGAAAAAATTTATAAAAAACTTAAGTAATAAAAAAAGTCGGTTTTAAATAATCGATTTTTTTTTGCAAACTATTCTTTTTTAATAAATATTATGTTATGATATAATTATTATAGATTGAATAAAGGAGAAATATGAAAATTATAGATTTTTTCAAAAAACGAGAAAAGAAAATAAAATCTATTTCAATAGTGACTATTTTAATTTTATTTATATATTTTGTTATTCAACTTTTTTTATTAGGATCTGATTGGTTTTTGTGGGACACAAGAGGATTTTTAACAGTTAAAAAGTTTGTAAATGTATTTTTTTTAATTTATATATTTTTAATTGGAGTTGTAATTTTTTTAGAATCTAAAGATCCATCTACTACTTTATCTTGGCTACTTATTTTAATATTAATGCCTTTTGTCGGTTTTATATTTTATATACTCTTTGGTAGAACAATCAGAAAAAAATTTAAAAGTTTTTCAGTTAATAATAATGAAAATATAATGTTACAAAATGAGTTATTAGATTATTTAAATATTGGTGATTCAGTTGAACAAGAATATTTAGATAAACATTTAATAAAATTATTTATAAATAATGCACAAGCTCCTTTTAGTGAAAATAATAAAATAGAAGTTTTAGAAAATGGGACTAGAACTTATTATAAAATGATTAAAGATTTAAAATCTGCTAAAAAATTTATTCACTTTGAATTTTTTATTATAAAGGATGATGATATAGGTAATAAATTTAAAGATGTTTTAATTAATAAAGCTAAACAAGGTGTTGAGGTAAGAGTTATTTATGATAGTGTAGGTTGTTGGAAACTACCTAAAAAATATGTTACTCAACTTAAACAAGCAGGAGTTGAAGTGTATCCTTTTTCGCCAGTTTTATTTCCATTATTATCTAGAGATTTTAATTATAGAAATCACAGAAAAATAATTACAATAGATGGAAAAACAGGTTATGTTGGTGGATTAAATATAGGTGATGAATATTTAGGTAAAAATAAGTATTTAGGTTTTTGGAGAGATACTCATTTAAAAATTCAAGGCCAATCTGTTTTAAGTATTCAAAATATATTTTTAAAAGATTGGTATTATGTATCTAATGAAAAAATTGATGATGATAAGTATTTTCCTAAAATTGAAAAAAAATATGGCGATAGTTTAATACAAATTGTTTCGAGTGGACCAGATTCAAAATGGCAGTGTATTATGAAAGGTTACTTTACAATGATAACTAAAGCCAATAAAAGAATATGGATAAACACACCATATTTAGTTCCAGATCCATCTTTAAGAACAGGTCTTATATCAGCGGCTTTAAGTGGAGTAGATGTAAGAATAATAATTCCTAATAAGCCTGATCATTTTTTAGTATATTGGTCTAGCAGAGATAATATAGAGCAATTACTTAGAGCTGGAGTTAAAATATATACTTATGAAAAAGGTTTTATTCATTCAAAATCTATATTGGTAGATTCAACTGTAGCAACTGTAGGAACTGCAAATTTTGATTATAGATCATTAGAAATAAATTATGAAATAAATGCTTTTATTTATGATAAAGAAGTGGTAAAAACATTAGAAGAAAATTATTTAAAAGATTTAAAAGATTCAAAGGAAATTAATTTGCAAAAACATTTACAAAGACCAATATATGAAAAGTTTTTAGAAGCATTTGGGAGATTAGTTTCTCCATTACAATAAATTGGAGGATATATGTTATTTTTTATTATTACAATCATCATAGTTATTATTGATCAGACAAGTAAATTTTTAGCTGTAAAATATTTATTCAATCAGCCATCTATAGATGTAATACCAAAGATTTTGAACTTGACTTATGCACAAAACACAGGTGCAGCTTTTAGTATATTAAGAGGTAAACAATTTTTCTTACAATCAATTACAGGTATTGTTATATTGTTTTTAATATATATGCTTTTTAAAGAGGTTCAAACAAATGGAAAGTTTTTTTATAAGTTATCTTTAAGCTTTATACTAGGAGGAGCTATAGGAAATTTAATTGACAGAGTTCGGTTAAATTATGTAATAGATTATTTTGATGTTCAGTTTATGGATTTTGCGATTTTTAATATAGCAGATTCTTTTATAGTTGTAGGAACTATTTTTTTAGGGTATCTAATTATTTTTGATAAAATATAAAAAAAGAAAGCATTTAAGCTTTCTTTTTTGAAATGTAATTAATATATCCAGCTGATAAAATGAAAATAGCTCCAGTAAATGTCAAAATACCAGGGACTTCACTCCAAATTATTATTCCGAATATTAATGAAAAAATTATATTTAAATATGAATATATAGCCAATTCTCCTGCAGGAGCATGTCTATATGCATTAGTCATAAATAATTGTGCAATTAAAGCACTTAATGCTATCATAGATAAAAGTATAAATTGTTTTAATGTTGGAATAACAAATTGATTATTAAAAATCATTACTGGTATCATAGCAATAGTTGTAATTAAAGCAAAGTAAAAAACTATTACTAGTGGATGATCACTTTCACTTAATTTTCTTACAGTAGTATATGAACAACCAGCTAGAAAACCTGATAAAACACCAATTAATGTTGGAACTATTGACAGATCAAACTTAGGTTGAATTACTAATAATGCTCCTATTAATGCAAATATTAATGCGAAGATTTGTTTTTTTGAAATGTTTTCTTTTAAGAAAACAAATGATAATATTAAAACAAAAAAGGGAGATAATTTATTTAAAATTACTGCATCTGCTAAATTTAAAAGTTCTAGTGCAGTATAATAACTAAATATTCCTAGTACTCCAAAAGTCGATCTAAGTATAACTAGTTTAGTATTGTTAGGTTTTAAAGATATATCTGTTTTTTTTACATTAATTAAAATAGGTATTAAACCTAAAGAGTTTCTAAAAAAAATTTTTTCTGCAACTGGAATATTTGGTGTTAGTTTAACAAATACTGCCATTAATGAAAACATAAGTGCAGATATAGATATATATATAATTCCTTTGTTTTTATCTTTCATTTTTCTCCTTTCTATTTAATATTACTATAACCTAAAATTTTAAAAAAGGAAAGAGGTAAAATATGATTCAAAAGATTCTGAAATTAATAAAAAAAGTTATTTTATGGGCAGTTTTAGCTTCTGTTTTAGGCTTAATATTAACGTTTTTTAATGACTGGCCAATTTTTAAAGGGCATTATATAAGTTTTATAATTATTGGAGTGATTTTTTTGGCATATTCTGCTTTACAATTTATTGGAACTCCAAGTGATAGGTTTAAATTTTTTTCAGCAGGAAGGTATGAGTTAAGTTCTAAAGATGATAATAAATCTTATCAGGATGATGGAGGATTTTTTGGGATTTTAAAACCACATTTTGATTTAGATGATGATAATAAAATCTTAGGAGATAAAGGTTGGGTACCGGCAATTATAGGTGTTTTATTAATTGCGTACGGTTTTTTGATTGAAGCTATTTTCCATATATAAAAGGTATTTTATGATATATTTATTATTAGGGATATTAAGTAGTTTATTTGCAAACATTTTAAAGTTTATAACTAATTATTTAAAAGGATATTTTGAAATTTCAATATTTATTTACATTCCTATTTTAGGGGCAATTATTTTAGGAATTATTAATAGGTATTATTTAAAAAATGATAGTGGTTTTCATAAAATAAAACTTAACTCTAGTTTTGATTTTAGAAAAGAATTTATTATTATTTTAGCTGGATTATTATCTATATGGACTGGTTTTTCGGTAGGAATGCTAGGTATAATAATATATATATCTAAATTTATTTCAAAATATATTGATCAAAAAATAACAGCTATAGATCTTAATTTAACAAATGCATCATTAGTATCTGGGATTATGACAAGTTATTTTGGTTTTCCACTTTTTGCAATATTCTTTGTAATAGAAATTTTTATAAAAAAAATAAATTTTAAAAATATTTTTTATATTTTAGTAGTAACTTTGTCTAGTTATATTTTCAGTAAATTTGTTTTTGAATTAAACCCTTTTATAAACTATTTAATCGATTTGAATTTGAGTTTTAACAATTTAATTAAAATAATAATTATAGGAATAACTCTAGGTTCTTTTTCCGCTGTATATGTTAAAAGTCTGTTTTTTAGTAAAGATAGATTGATATTTAAGAAACCTTTTGTAACTACTATATTAGTTGGAATTTTTTTATCTATTATTAGTTATAAATTTCCTGAACTTTTTAGTATTCATTTTGATACTATAAAAATTTTAAAGTTAAAAGATTATTCTTTTAGTTATATTTTGATTTTAATATTAATAAAAATTTTAATTACTAACTTATCTTTAAATTTTGGTGGATATGGCGGAGCCTTTTTACCTGGAATTATAATTGGGGCAATAACAGGTTTGTTATTTTTAGATATTTTCAAATTGCCATTTTATTTTTTAATAGGTATATGTATAGTAGGCTTTTATAGTGGTTTTTCAGATGCTCCTATAAGTGCTAGTTTTCTAGGTATAGGTATATTTAATTATGATTTTGACATAGCTATATATGTTATTATAGTTTCATTTATTAGCAATTATATAAGAGAAAAAATTATAGCTAAAGATTTATACTAAATTGTAATATGTTTGTAATTGATTTTTTTAAAAAATATGATATCATTTAGTGTAGATTAAAAGAAAGGGTAATGATTTATGAAAACATTTTTAAAAGTATTTTTTATAGCGACTTTGTGTTTCGGATTAATGTTTGCTTCAGGGATTTATGCATTTAATAAATATCAAGTTGATAATGAAGAAGATATAGAAGTAGAGATTATAGAGGATAATGTAGTTAATGTTGAAGAAAAAGAAAAAAAAGAAGAAAAAACTAAACTAGAAAAATTAATAGAAGATTCTAATAGAATAAATGTATTAGCATTTGGAGTAGAAGGGTTTAGAGCTGATACAATTATGCTAGTTAGTTATGATCCTGACAATGATTTATTAGATATGATTTCTATTCCTAGAGATACTTACCATAACGTAAAAGGATATGGTGCACCAGGACAACATAAAATTAATGCTGTATATGGTTTTGATCAAAATGGTGGTTCTAAAGGGATGAAAGCTTATTTAGAAAACTTTCTTAATGTACCAATAGATGCTTATGTAAAAATAGATTATGATGGAGTAGAATCTATTGTAGATGTTATAGGTGGAATAAATGTATATGTATCACAAAAGATGAATTATGATGATCCTTATTCTGACCCACCGTTACATATTCATTTTGAAAAGGGGAATCATCATTTGAATGGTAAAGATGCTTTAAAATATTTAAGATGGAGAAAAAATAATGATGGGAAGAATTTAGGCGATATTAATAGAATTTCAAGACAACAAGATTTTTTGAAAAAAGCAATAGATAAAGCATTAGGACTTAAACTTCCTAGAGTAGTAAAAACAAGTTTGAATTATGTACAAACTGATATGAAAGCTGGAAAGATTATCAATCTAGCTTATAAAGCAAAAGATTTTCAAATGAAAGATTTAAAGACTTACCAAATACCAGGAGAAGTAGATACAGTTAATAATTTATCTGTTTATATTCATCATCCTGGAGAAATGGAAAAAATGTTTGAAAAGATTTACTCTAGAAAATAAATAATTAATCAATTTATCTTTAAAGATAAATTGATTTTTTTTTAATAAAAAAACTTCCTATTACAAAGGAAGTTTAATAATTGCTATTTTAATAAATAATCGCTTATTTTATTAATATCGCCTGCACCAAGTAATAAAATAAGTTCGTTTTCTTTAATATTTTCTTCTAAAAATTTACTACAATCTTTTAATGAACCAATATAATTAACATTAGAATGATTTTTATTAATCTCTTTGACTAAATCTTTTGAAGAAATGTCAAAAGTATTTTCTTCTCTTGCAGCATATATATCGGTAATTATTATTTCGTCAGCCTCTTTAAATGCAATAGCAAATTCATTTAATAGCTCTTTTGTTCTTGAAAAAGTATGTGGTTGAAAGACACATCTTATTTTTTTATATGACATTTTTTTAGCAGCATTTAATGTGGCTTTAATTTCAGTAGGATGATGGGCATAGTCATCTACAATTTTAGCCTTATTAAATTCTCCTTTGAATTCAAATCTTCTGTGAACTCCTTTGAAAGATGATATAGCATTTATCACTTTATTTATATCATTTATAAAAATATTTGATAAAACAATAGCTGATAATGCATTATATATGTTATGCTTTCCAGGGACGTTAAGAGTGCATTTTCCAAGAGATTCTTCGCTTTTATAAATTTCAAATGTTGGAAAACTATTATTGTCAAAAGTAATATTTTTAGCTTGATAATCGCTTTCTTGTTCTATTCCAATAGTTATATAGTTAGTTTCAATGTATTGTTCAATTCTTTTAGTATTGTAATTATCGTTATTAACGATTAATGCTCCATCTTTATCTATATTTTTTGCAAATTCAATAAAACTTTCAGCAATATCATTAATATCTTCGAAATAATCTAAATGATCTTCTTCTATATTTAAAATAATTCCATAAGTTGGTTTAAGATTTAAGAAATTTTTTTTATATTCACAAGCTTCGGTAATAATAATATCCTCTTTTTTACCAATTGCAGTATTACCATTAATAGATTCTAAATTACCACCTATTAAAGCAGTAGGATTTAACTCTAGTTCATTCATTATATGTGTAATCATAGATGTTGTGGTCGTTTTACCGTGTGTACCACTTACTGCAATTGATTTTTTATATTCATCAATTAAATAACCTAACATCTCTGCTCTATTTATAGTTTTTATATTTTGATTTTCAGCTTGAATCATCTCTGGGTTTTTATTTGTTATTGCTGAAGAGAAAACAACTAAATCTGCATTTTGAACATGTTCCTTTTTATGTCCAATATTAATTATAGCTCCTTTTTGAGATAAATCTTGTGTTATATCACTTTTTTTAAGATCAGAGCCTGAGACCTTAAAGCCTTGATTTAATAAAATCTTAGCAATTGCACTATTCCCTATACCTCCTATTCCGATAAAGTGAATATGCATATCTGTATTCAAATTAATCATAATCCTCTCCTTAATCATTAATTTTTATAACATTATGAGTATACCATATTTAATGTAATTTAAAAAACTTTTTTTAATTTCTACTATTTTTGAAGTTAAAAAGGTTCAATTATTAAAAATAATTAAAATATCTTGATAATTTAACAAAAAACGAATAAAATGATTATAATACATTAAAACGTACGTTAAAAACAGTTTAGAAAATAAATGTTTAGTAATTTGATTTAGATTTTAATCTAATTAAATTAAAGGAGGATTTAAAATGAAGTTAAAAAGAAAAGAACGTATAGGTGGAATTATTAAAGTTTTAACAGATAATCCAAATAAAATTTATAATTTAAAATATTTTACGAAATTATTTAGTGCTGCAAAATCTTCTGTTTCTGAAGATATAACATTTGTTAAAGAAATTATTGAAAAATTACATATGGGAGAAGTTATTACTTTAGTAGGTGCTTCTGGTGGAGTTAAATACATACCGTCAATTCAAAAAGATAAAATTTTAAAAGTTTTAGAAAAAATTATTGATAAAATAAATGAAAAAGATAGAGTTATACCTGGAGGGTTAGTATATACATTAGATATTTTATATACTCCAAAGTATTTAAAGTCTGTTGCGAAAGTATTTTCTTATTTATATAAGGATAAAAAAATTGACTATGTATTAACTATAGAAACTAAAGGTATACCTTTAGCAACTATAACAGCTGAACTTTTAAATGTCCCTTTAGTAGTTGCTCGAGATGAAAATAAATTAACTGAAGGTTCAACTTTAGGGATAAATTATGTTTCAGGTTCTACAGGTAAAGTTAAAACAATGTTTGTATCTAAAAGAAGTATAAAAAAAGGATCTAATATTTTGATTGTTGATGATTTTATTAGAGGTGGTGGAACAGCTAAAGGATTGAAAAATTTAGTTAAAGAATTAGAGTCTTTTGTTGTAGGCACATGTTTTTTAATAGATATTAATAACTCAGATAATAAAATGGTTAAAGAATACAATTCCCTGATTAAACTTACAGAAATAGATAAAAATAGAGTAAATGCTGAACTCGATAAAAATTTTTTTAAAAAAATAAAGGGTTTTTATAATTAATCTAGAATGTATTATTAATAAGTGAGAAGTTTTTTATTTTAAAGGGGGGACTAAAGTGGATATTACAGATGTTAGAATAAGAAAGATTAAAAAAGAGGGGAAAATGAAAGCTGTAGTTTCAATTACTTTTGATAATTGTTTTGTTGTTCACGACATAAAAGTAATTGATGGTGAAAAAGGTTTATTTGTTGCAATGCCTAGTAGAAGAATAGGGGAAGGACGCTACAGAGACATTGCACATCCTATTAATTCAGAAACTAGAGGTTATATTGAAAAAATAATTTTTGAACATTATGAAAAGGAATTAGAAAAATTAGAAAATGAAACTGAAGAAGATGTAACAGTTGAACAAAATATTTCAACTACGTAATATAGTTAAAAGTATCTCTTTGAGATGCTTTTATTTTTTTACAGATTTTTTTAGTATAAGTCTTTTTTAATTTTGATTATTATAGTAAAATGATAGTAGAGTTGAAATAAATAAAAGGAGATGTTATGTTAACAGGAATTATTTTAGCAGCAGGAAAAGGAACTAGAATGAAATCTAGTTTACCAAAAGTTTTACATAAAGTAGCTGGGAAAACTATGCTAGACCATGTTATTGATTCATTAGAGTCAGTTGATTGTAATAAATCAATGGTTGTAATTGGTCATAAAAAAGAAATGGTAAAAAATGAAGTAAATAGAAAAGTAAACTATGTTATTCAAGATAAACAGTTAGGTACAGGTCATGCAGTTATGATGTGTCAAAATCAATTACCAGATAATGGAGATGTTTTAATTGTATATGGAGATACTCCATTATTAACATCTAATACTTTAAATGAATTTGTGAAAAATCATAAAGATAACGGAAATGTTATATCTGTTTTATCGGCAAAAGTTGACAATCCTTTTGGATATGGTAGAATTATAAAGGATTCAAAAGGTAATTTAGTAAAAATAGTTGAACAAAAAGATGCATCAGACAAAGAAAAGAAAGTTAATGAAATTAATTCTGGTATATACTGTATAAAAGCTATTGATTTAAAAAAAGGACTTGATAAGTTAGATAATAATAATAGTCAAAATGAATATTATTTAACAGATCTTGTAAGTATACTTAAATCTGAAAATAAAAAAGTAGGCTCTTATATTATTGATGACAATAAAGAAATAACAGGTGTTAATACTAGAAAAGATTTGTTTAATGTTCAAAAGATTTTTACTAAAAGAATATTAGATAAACATATGGAAAATGGAGTTACAATACAAAGCTCTAATGTTTTTATAGGCAAAGATGTAAAAATTGGGCAAGATAGTATAATTTTACCTGGGGTATATTTAACAGGAAAAACAAGTATTGGTAAAAATTGTATTATAGGTCCAAATACAACTATTAATAATTCTAAAATTAGTAATAATGTAGAAGTTAAAAATTCTACTGTTATTAATAGTGAGGTTGAAAATTCTAGTAAAATAGGTCCATATGCTTACTTAAGACCTAATTCAAAGATTGGTAAAGAAGTTAAAATTGGTGATTTTGTTGAAGTTAAAAATACATCAGTAGGAGATGGATCTAAGGTATCTCATTTATCATATATTGGAGACGGGGAGATAGGAAAAAATGTAAATATTGGATGTGGAGTTGTATTTGTAAATTATAATGGAAAAGAAAAATTTAAAACAAAAGTTGGAGATGATTCTTTTGTTGGATGTAATTCTAATTTAGTAGCTCCAGTAACAATTCATAATAAAGGATACGTTGCTGCAGGTTCAACAATTACTCAAGATGTTCCTAGTGAAGCTTTATCAATAGCTAGAAAAAAACAAGAAAATAAATTAAATTGGGTGAAAAATAGCGGTTTGTTAGATTAAAAATAGGAGGAAATATGCATAGTAAAGGTCAAGGGATTAAAGTTTTTGCTGGAAACTCAAATATCCGATTGGCAAGAAAAGTTTGTGATCAATTAGGTTTAGATTTAGGGAATAATACAGTTTCTACATTTAGTGATGGTGAGATAACAGTAAACATCCATGAAACAGTTCGGGGTAGAGATGTTTTCTTAATTCAATCTGTATCACCACCAAATGTAAATAGAAATTTAATGGAATTACTTATAATGATAGATGCTATGAAAAGAGCATCAGCTGGTAGAATTACTGCTGTAGTACCGTATTATGGATATGCAAGACAAGATAGAAAAGCAAAACCAAGAGATCCTATTAGTGCAAAGCTAGTTGCTAACTTAATAACTGAAGCAGGTGCTGATCGTGTTTTAACTATGGACTTACATGCAAGTCAGATACAAGGGTATTTTGACATACCTGTAGATCATTTACTAGGTGTACCAATATTAGCTAAGTATTTAAAGAAAAAAGATTTAGATGATTTGGTGTTAGTATCACCGGATTTAGGATCTGTTACAAGAACAAGAGATTTAGCTGAAAAGCTAGATGTACCATTAGCTATAATAGATAAAAGAAGACCAAAGGCTAATGAAGTTGAAGTTATGAATGTAATAGGCGATATTAAAGATAAAAATGTTTTATTAATTGATGATATGATAGATACAGCTGGCACTATTACTAGTGGAGCAAATGCTTTAAAAGATATGGGAGCAAAAGATGTATATGCTTGTTGTACTCACGGTGTTTTTTCAGGCCCAGCATTTGATAGAATTGAAAATTCTGTAATTAAAGAATTAGTTACACTTGATACAATTTATAATCCTAAAATTGGTAAAATTGATAAAATAACATCTTTATCAGTAGCGCCTGTTTTTGGAGAAGCTATAAAAAGAATCTTTAGCAATGAATCAGTAAGTGTGTTATTTGAGTAAGATTTAAGCCTAAGTTCAACTTAGGCTTTTATTTTTCAGGAGGTAAGAATGTTTGTAATTGTAGGATTAGGGAATCCAGGTAGAAAATATGAAAGTACTAGACATAATATAGGATTTAATATTATAAATGCTTTAGCTAAAGAATTAAATATTAAATTAAATAAAACAAAACACAAATCTATTTTAGGACAAAAGTTTATAAATGGAGAAAAAGTAATGTTAGTTAAACCTCAAACCTATATGAATAAAAGTGGAGAGGCAATTAGAGATATTGTGTCATATTATAATGTAGATTTAGATAAACTTTTAGTTATATATGATGATGTAGATACACCTTTAGGTAGTATAAGGATTAAGCGTAAAGGCTCAGGTGGTAGCCATAATGGAATGAAAAATATTATTTATTTGCTTAAAACTCAAGAAGTTCATAGATTGAAATTTGGTATAGGAAGACCTAATCGTATGCCTATGCATAAATATGTTTTAGGAAAATTTAAAAAAGAAAATTATGAAATTATTAATAAAACTATTAAGCGTTCAATAGAAAGTATCAAATGTTATGTCGATAATGGCATTGATAAAGCGATGAATAATTTTAATGGATAGTTAAAGAAGGTATCAAATGGAAGAATTAATTCAAAATATTTTAAATAAAGATAAAAAGATAAAAGCAATGAATAATTTAATTAAAAACGGAAAAAAAGTTCTTATAAGTGGTGTACATAAAAAATCTAATTCATTTTTTTTATTTAATAGCTTTAAAAAAATTAATAATCATTTATTAGTAGTTGTTGAAAATAAACAACAAGCTCTAGACTTAGAAGATGAATTAAAAGCTTTTACAGATGATGTAAAATTTTTCCCTAAAAAGGAGATTATGTTTTTTGATTCATATGCTCATTCTAAATCTTTAGAAAATAATAGATTAGAAATTTTAAATGAGCTTTTAACATCTAAAAAGCGTATTATTATAACAACTGCTGAGACACTTGTTATGCGTATTATTCCAAGAAATATATTTAATAAAAATATAAAATCAATTAATTTTGATTCAATTATTAAAATAGAAGATTTTAGAGAAAAATTAAATCATTTAGGTTATGAAGAGACTCATATGGTTATAAATAAAGGGTATTTTAGTATAAGAGGTGGAATAATAGATATATTTCCAATACATCTAGAAAATCCTATAAGAATTGAGTTATTTGGAGATGAAATTGATTCTTTAAGAAGTTTCGATATTTCAACACAAAGAACTATTGAAAATATTAATGATTTTAAAATTACTCCATGTAAAGAAATTATATTAAATAAGGATAGAAAAAATAAACTTATTGATAAATTTAAAAATGCTATAGATGAAAATAGGATTAATAAAAAACATAAAGAGATTTATCAAAATTATATTGAAAAATTGGAAAACGGATTATTAATTGATGGTATAGATAATTATTTGCCAATCGTTTATAATGAAAAAGAAACTCTTTTAGATTATTTTGATAATTCTTTGATAGCTTTAATTGGTACTAATAGATTATTTGAAAAAATTGAATTTAATATAAATGATATTAAAGAAAGATTTAATAATTATTTAGATAAAAAAGAAGTTATTAGTTCTCAATTAAACCATTTTATATCAATTAATACATTAAAATCAAAATTAAACAAAAATAAACTTTTATTTATTGATTATTTAAAGAAAAGAATACATCATTTAAACTATGATAATGAAATTAATTTTAATACTGAAGAAATTAGTCATTATAAAAAAGATTTAGATTTAATGGTCCAAGATTTAAAAGTTTGGGAAAAGGAAAATTATCAGATTGTTTTTGTAATTAATGATCCAGATAGATTAAGAAAGTTAAAAAATTTCTTAGCAAACTATGATTATTTACCAAAGTTAAATTATAAAACAATGGATTATGGTGAAATTAATATAGTTGATAATCTATTAAAAGACGGATGTATTTTTAAAGATTTAAAATTAGTTGTTATTACAGAAAATGAATTATTTGATGTTAGAAAATTTAAAAAGAAAAATTTGAGTAACGATAAATCAAAAATAATTAATTCATATGATGAATTAAAAGAAGGCGATTTAGTAGTTCATGAAAACCATGGGATAGGTAAGTTTGTAGGTATTCATAAATTACAAGTAGGCAAAGATAATAATGATTATTTAAAAATTCAATATTCAGGGACTGATGTATTATATGTACCTGTTAACAATTTTGACATTATCCAAAAATATATTGGTAAAAAAAATAAAAAATTAAGCAGTTTAAATAGTGATAAATGGAAAAAGAAAAAAGCTCGTGTTAAAAAATCTATAGAAGAAATGACTGACGAGTTATTAGAGTTATATGCTACTAGAGAGAAATTAAAAGGTTTTTCATGTAGGCCTGATAGTAAATGGCAAAAACAATTTGAAGATGAATTTCCTTATACTGAAACACCAGATCAGTTAACGTGTATAAAAGAGATAAAGAAGGATATGGAAAGTAATCAGCCTATGGAAAGATTACTTTGTGGTGATGTAGGTTATGGGAAAACAGAAGTAGCAATGAGAGCAATGTTTAAAGCAGTTGATAATTCTAAACAAGTAGCTTTTTTAGTTCCTACCACTATTTTAGCTCAACAACATTTTAAAACAATTAAAGATCGATTTAAAAAATATCCAATAGAAATTGAAGTTTTAAGTAGATTTAAAACACCGAAACAACAAAAAAAGGTTATTAAAAAAGTTAAAAAAGGCTTGGTAGATATTCTTGTTGGAACTCACAGGATATTATCTGATGATATTAGTTATAAAAATTTAGGTTTGCTAGTTATAGATGAGGAGCAAAGATTTGGTGTAAAAGCTAAAGAAAAAATAAAGTTTTTAAAAGAAAATATAGATATATTATCATTAACAGCTACTCCTATTCCAAGAACACTACATATGAGTTTGATTGGAATAAGAGATATATCAATAATAGAAGATCCACCAGAAAATAGATATCCTATACAAACTTATATAGCTGAGTTTGATGAGGTTTTAATTAAAGAATCTATAAGAAGAGAGATTAATAGAAATGGACAAGTTTACTTTGTTCATAATAGAGTAAAGGATATTGATGAGTTTAGTTTGAAGGTTAAAGAACTTGTTCCTAATTTAAGAGTTAAATATGCCCATGGTCAAATGAGTAGTAATAAATTAGAGTCTATTATGTTATCTTTTTTAAATAAAGAATTCGATGTTTTAATATCCACTACTATTATTGAGACAGGTTTAGATATATCTAGTGTAAATACAATATTAATAAATGATGCAGACCGTTTTGGTTTATCTCAGCTTTATCAGCTTCGTGGAAGAGTAGGAAGATCTAATAAAGTAGCTTATGCATATATGCTTTATAAGAAAAATAAAGTTTTAAGCGAGGTTGCTGAAAAAAGATTAAAAGCTATAAAAAGTTTTACCGAATTAGGTGCTGGGTTTAAAATAGCTATGAGAGATTTAGAAATTAGAGGAACTGGTAACTTACTTGGAGTTAGACAATCAGGCCAAATGGATGCAATTGGATATGAATTATATACACAACTTTTAGAAGATAGTATCAAAAAGGCAAAAGGGATTGATGTAAAAGAAAAAATTGAGGCTAATGTAAACTTTAATTTGGATGGTTATATTCCAGATTCATATATTTCAAATGCTAAATTTAAATTAGAGATGTATAAAAAAGTATCTAGTATTGAAACTTTAGAAGATATTTCTGATCTACAAGATGAATTTATCGATAGATTTGGTGATTTACCAAAAGTAGTTAATAATTTAATTAAAATAGCATTTATAAAATCAATTTTTGAAAAAATTGGGGTATATGATATTAGGCAGAAAAAATCAAAAGTTGAATTTAAATTTAAACAAGAAATTTTCAATATAGATTTACTTTCAGATTTAATTAAAGAATACAAAAATAAAATTAGATTTTCTGATCCTAGAGAACCTTATTTTGAATTTAGATTTAAAAATACAAAATTAAAAAGAAGTGAAAAGTTACAAATGATTTACAACTTATCAAAAAAGGTTTATAAAAAAATTTAGTCATGTTATAATAAAAATTGTTGTAACATAAAACTAAAGTAGAGTATAAAGGAGTTAAGAATGAAATTAAAAAAATTAAGCATATTATTTTTAGCATTTATCATGTTATTTTCAGTTGCATGTTCTAATGATAAAGATGCTAATTCAGAAGAAATTGAAGTTCCTGAAAATGCAGTTGCAAGAGTAAATGATGAATTTATTAAACAAGAGACATTTGACAAAAATGTTGCTTTTATTAAAGACAGATATACTCAACAATATGGTAAACAAATTTGGGAACAACCAAAAGTTTTAAATATGGTTAAAAATCAAAGTTTAGAACAAATGATACGTACAGAGATTATTAAAAATCATATTGAAAACAATTATGATTTTGAAATAGATCAAACTGAAGTAGATGAAACTTTTAATAATTTTAAGACTCAAATTGATAAAAATGAGGAAATGAAAAAGTTTTATAAAGAAAATGAAATCACAGATGAATTTTTAAAAGAACAAATCGCTAATGAATTATATTTGAAAAAATTTAATGATGAATTAACTAAAGAAGTTAAAGAAAATGAAGAACTTTTAAATGAAAAATATGAAAATGAAATTGCCAGAGTAAACGCAAGTCATATTTTAGTAAAAGATGAAGCTAAAGCTAAAGTTGTTAAAGAAAAATTAAATGCTGGTGAGGAGTTTGCTGAATTAGCTAAAGAGTATTCTAAAGATCCTGCAAGTGTTGAAAATGGTGGGGATTTAGGTTACTTTTCAAAAGGGGAAATGGCTCCTGAATTTGAAAAGAAAGCATTTGAATTAAATGTTGGAGATATTAGTGAACCTGTAAAATCACAATTTGGTTTTCATATTATTAGAGTTGATGATAAGCAAACAGTTAATGATTTAATAAAAGCAGAAGCTGATCAAAAGACTATTGATAGTTATAAAGATAGAATTGTTAGTCAAGCTGTAAATTCAAAATATAGTCAAAAAATAGCTTCTATACAAGAAGATTCAACTATTGAAAGATATGTAGAATTCAATGATGATAGTTCAGAAGATCAAAAAGAAACTGAAGAGACAGAAGAAAATTAAAGAATATATAAAATCGATGCATAATGCATCGATTTTTTTAAGAGGTGCGGCATGGCAAAAGAAAAAAATTTTTTAAAAGAAGCAGCTATATTAGGTGCGGCTGGTATAGTTATTAAAGTTTTAGGAGCCGTTTTCAAGATACCTTTAGCAAACTTATTAGGTGATGAAGGGATGAGTTATTTTCAAAGTGCTTATCCTATATATATATATATTATGATTGCTTCATCAGCTGGGCTACCTACTGCTATTGCAAAAATGGTTTCTAAAAGAGAAACAAAAAATGATTATTTGGGTATTAGACAAGTTTTTAAAGTAGCATTTTATATTTTGTCTACTATTGGGGCTATATTTTTTGCTATAGTATTTTTTAATGCAGAAAAAATTGTAACTTTAGCAGGAAATGATCCAGAAGCTGTTTATGCTCTAAGAGCTATAGCGCCGGCTATTTTTCTAGTATCTATGATGTCTTGTTTTAGAGGTTTCTTTCAAGGTTTACAAAATTTAAAACCATATGCTATTTCTCAGATTATTGAACAAATTTTTAGGGTAGTGTTTGGATTAGGTTTAGTTGTTTTATTTTTAGATGATAGTCTAGCTTTAGCGGCTGCCGGAGGAACTTTTGGTGCTGCTATAGGTGGCTTTTTTGGACTAAGTTTTATGGTTATATATTATTTAAAGATAAGAAAAGATGTTTTTGATTATAAAAATTTAGGAACAAGTGATACAGAATCAAATTGGTTTATTTTAAAAAGGCTATTTGAAATTGCTGTTCCTATTACAATTGGTGCTTCAGTTATTCCAATGATGAATTTAATAGATTTGTTTTTAGTAATTAAAAGATTGAAATCAATAGGTATTATTGAACAAGCAAATAATTTATATGGACAATTAACTGGATATGCTAATACATTAATAAATTTACCTGCAGTACTTACAGCTTCAGTACAAATAAGTTTGGTACCTGCAGTAACACAACTAAAATTAGTAAATATAAAAAAGATGAAATATACTATAAAAGCAGGTATGCGTATTGCTATTTTAATTGGTTTACCTGCATCTATTGGTTTATCAGTTATGAGTTATGAGATTATGTCTTTACTTTATTTTTCTCAACCAGAGATTATAAATTCAATATCTAATATTTTGAAAATTTTAGGATTTGGAGTTTTATTTTTATCTACATACCAAGTAACTACAGGAATTTTACAAGGATTGGATAAACAATATATACCAGTAAGGAATTTATTTATAGGTGCAATTTTAAAAGTTATATTAGCCTATGTTTTAGTAGGTATCCCTAGTTTAAACATTTTAGGAGCTGCAATGGCAACTGTAATAGCTTATGCAACTGGAGCAATACTAAATGTAATTTCTGTTGTTAAATATAGTAATGTTGAATTAGATATAAAAGAGATACTTTTTAAGCCTTTAATGGCAGCTTTAACTATGGGGTTAGTAGCTAAAATAAGTTTTAAAATATTAAGTTTAATTATTATGGTAAAAATAGCTACTGTTTTATCTATAATAATAGCTGCATTTATATATTTGGTATTATTATTTAGATTTAATATTATTAAAGATAGAGATCTTGACTTTGTACCTGCTGGAGATAAGTTAAAAATTATTAGAAAAAAGTTAATGTAGAAAGGTATTTATGAGCTTAATATATATTGTTGGACTTGGTCCTGGAGATGTAGACAACTTAACAATTCAAGCAAAAAATTTATTAGATAAATCAAATGAGATATATTTTAGAACTAAAAACCATAATTGTTTTGAAGAGTATAAAAATAAAAAAAGTATTAGTTTTGATTCGTATTATGAAAGATATGATACTTTTGAATTAGTTTATGAAAATATAGCTAAGAATTTATTAGAAAATGTTAAAAATAAAGAAAGTATAGTTTACGGTGTTCCTGGTAACCCTAAAAAAGATGATTATGTTGTTAATTATTTAAAATCTTTAAAAGATGAAAATGTGAAATTAAAATTCATCTATGGTATTTCTTTACAAGAGGCATCTTATTTTTCTATAGATTTATTAAAAGATAAGAATTATATTTCAAAAGATGCGTTCGAAGTATCTGAATATGAATATGATTATACAAAAGATAATTTAATAACTTCCGTTTTTAATAGATTTATAGCTTCTGATTTGAAAATGACATTGTTAAATTTTTTTGATTCTGAAACAGAAATTTATTTTATTGATAGAGCTATGAATGAAAAAGAAAAAGTTATTAAAATACCTTTAAAAGAATTAGATAGATTAGATAGTTATAGTCATTTATCAGCTATTTATATTTTTAAACACCCTAAAATGAAAGGGTTTGTAGATTTATTAAAGATTATGAATCATCTTAGAGGTGATGAAGGTTGTCCTTGGGATAGAAAACAGACTTTAGAATCTTTAAGAGAGTATCTTTTAGAAGAATCATATGAAGTTATTGATGCTATAGATAAAGAAAATTATAAATTATTAAATGAAGAATTAGGAGACTTGCTATTACAAGTTGTTTTTCAAGCAGAAATTTTAAAAGAGACTCAAAATTACAATATTTTTACTATAATAGATAACTTAGTAAAAAAACTTATTAATAGACATCCTCATGTTTTTGAAAATGAAGAGTCAGATGGAAGTTTAAAAATATGGAACAAAATCAAAAAGCAAGAGAAAGAAGAAAAATATATATATCAATCAATGGAAAGAATACCTGAAAAACTACCGAGTTTGCTTAAAGCACAAAAAATTCAATTGAAAGCTAAACAAGTAGGTTTTGATTGGAGTAGTATTGATGGTGCATATGATAAATTGATGGAAGAAATTCAAGAATTAAAGGAAGCTAGAGAAGAAAAGAAATTAGAAGAACTAGGAGATGTATTGTTTAGTGTTGTTAATATTTCAAGGTTTATAGATGTTAACCCTTCTTTTGCTTTAAATAAAACTAATAAAAAATTTATTGATAGATTTAAAAAAATGGAAAAAAGTTCTTTAAGTCAAAAAAAAGGGATTGAAAATTTAGAGTTAAGTCAAATGGAACTTTTATGGAATGACTTAAAAAGTTAAGAAAAAGCTTGCTAAATCATGGTTCTTTCCTGTATTATAATTATATACAGTTTATACTAAAGGAGGGGTTATGAATAAGCCGGAAATTATTACAAGTATATCTGAAAAGTCAGGACTTACAAAGAAAGATTCTGAGAAAGCATTAGATGCATTTGTTAAAACAGTAGAAGAAGGTCTATCAGAAGGAAAGAAAATTAAATTAGTAGGATTTGGTTCTTTTCAAGTAAAAGACAGAAAAGCTAGAAAAGGTAGAAATCCAAGAAAGCCAGATCAAGTTTTTGAGATCCCACCATATAAAGCTCCTGTGTTTAAAGCAGGGAAAACCTTAAAAGATAAAGTAAATGAATAAATAAGGCAGCTTAAAGCTGCTTTTTTTGTATTTGATTAGTTTAAAGTGAAATTTATAAAAAGGTGATTATTATGAGAATGGATAAGTATTTAAAAGTATCGCGTTTGATTAAAAGAAGAACAGTTGCTAAAAGAGCTTGTAACGATGGAAATGTATTTTTAAATGGTAAAGAAGCAAAACCTTCAAGTGAAGTTAATGTAGGTGATCATATAAGAATTGAATTTGGTCAAACAACTGTTGAAGTAGAAGTTTTAGATACTAAAAAACACGTAAGAAAAGGAAAGGCTGATACATTGTATACATATGTATAGGAGGAAAAACAATGAATATAATTAGAAGAAATAAATATTTTATATTATTTTTTATTATACTGATAGTTTATTTTTCATATAATTATATTCAACAAGAAATAAAGTTGAATGATTTAAGTCAAGAAATTTATAATCAAAAATTAAAATCAAATGAATTAGATAAAGAAATAAAACAACTACAAGATGAATTACAAAATATTAAATCTAAAAAAAATATTGAAAATTTAGCAAGAAAAAAATTAAAAATGATTAAGTCAGATGAAATTTTATATATTATTCAAGAGAAAGAAGATTAGGTGATTTATGAAAAAATTAGCTGTTATTGATATAGGGAGTAATTCACTAAGGCTTTTAAAAGCCGATTTAAAAGAAAGACGTATAGTATCAAGAGAAAAAATTAAAAGAACAACAAGACTTGGTAAAGGAGTAGATGCTACTAAAAAATTAAATAAAGAATCAATAAATAAATCAATTGATACAATTAAATTTTTTTATGACAATTTAATAAATGATAATTATAAATTAATAAAAATAATTGGGACATCTGCATTAAGAGATGCTAATAATTCATTAGACTTTATAAAAAAGGTTGAAAATATCGCTAAAACTAAAGTAGAGATTATCAGTGGGAAAAAAGAAGCTGAATATGGTTTTTTAGGTGCTACATTTGATAAATCTAAAAGGGATTCGTTTGTAATTGATATTGGTGGTGGATCTACAGAAATCATTTATGGAAATAAAAAAATTGACATTTTAGATAGTTTAGATATAGGAGCAGTTAGATTAACAGATAAATGTATATCAACAGATCCTATAAAAGATAAGGATTTAAAATATATAAAGTCAGAAATAGACATAAATCTTAAAAAATTTTTTAAAGATAAAAAATATAAAAAGAAATCCCAAGTCATTGGTATCGGTGGAACGATTACGACTTTAGCTTCTATAGATTTAGAAATGAAAAGTTATAAACCTGAAAAGATTAATAATTATATATTAAAAAAATCAAGTATAAATAATCAAATTGAAAAATTTATTAACTGCGATTTAAAACAAAGAAAAAAAATAATAGGTTTAGAAGAAAATAGAGCAGATATTATATTGGCAGGAAGTTTGATATTAAAAACATTTTTAGATTATTTAAATCAAAATGAAATTATAATTAGTGATTATGATAATTTAGAAGGGATAATTTATAAAGATTTTCTAAATAATTAATAAACTATTAAATCTTTAAAAATTAGTTTTAATAAAATATAAATAATGGTATTATAAATTAGGTGATGCAATGCTATTTGAAAAGTTTAAAAAAAGTATTCAAAAAAGAAAAATAATTCAAAAAGGTGATAAAATCGTTATTGCTATATCAGGAGGTCCTGATTCAGTAGTTATGACTCATCTTTTATTTAGGTTAAAAAAAATTTATGATTTAGAATTATTTGGAGTACATTTAGATCATTGTACACGTGATGGGCAATCTAGAAAAGATGCTTTATTTGTTAAAAATTTTTTGGATAAACATTCAATTAAATCTTTTATGTTTAAAAAAAATGTAGAACAAATGGCAAAAGACTTAAAAATTTCTTTTGAACAAGCTGGAAGAAAAGTAAGATATAAAAAATTTTATGAAGTTTTAGATAAAGTTAATGGAGATAAAATAGCAATTGGACAAAATATGAATGACCAAGGTGAAACTGTTCTTTTTAGACTTTTTCGGGGAACTGGTCTAGATGGACTTACTGGAATAGACTTTAAAAGAGATGGTAAAATAATAAGACCTATTTTAAATATAAAAAGAAAAGATATTGAGAAATATTATAAAAAAGAAAATTTGGAAGTTGCTATTGACCATACGAATAAAGAAAGAATATATGCTAGAAATAAAATAAGGTTAGATATTATCCCTTATATAAAAAAGCATTTCAATGAGAATATAACTGAAAGTCTTTTTAAAACTGCCGACCTTTTAACTGCTGATAAAAAACTTATTGATAAAATAATAAAAGATTTTTATGAAAATAAAGTTAAGTTTGAAGATGATAAATATTTGTTATCTATTAATGAATTTAATGATCAACTAAAAGCTTTAAAATTTAGATTGATAAGAAAATTAATATTTGAACTTACAGGATCTTTAAAAAATGTTTCTTATGAAATGGTAAAAGGAGTTATTAGTCTAGCAAATAAAAATCAAACAGGAAAATATAAGCTTATTAAAAACATCAAATTTTTAGTTGAATATGATAAATTGAAAGTATACAAGTTAAAAGAATCTAGAAGCGATATAGATAGAAAAAAATTAAGAACCCAAATAATTAAAGAAATAGATAAAATAAACTTTAATAGTAAAAAATCTATTTTGTATATAGATAAAGATAAGATAAATGGTAAAATTTTTATGAGAAATAGATTGCCAGGAGATTCTTTCAAACCTTTAGGTATGAAAGGAACTAAAAAGTTAAAAGATTATTTTATTGACGAAAAAATTAGTCGAAAGGAACGTGATAAGATAAAATTGGTATGTGATGATAAAAATATTATTTGGATTGTTGGATATAGAATGGATAGGAGATATAAAATCACATCGGATACTAAAAAAGCTTTAATGTTAAAATATGAATAGTTGTTTAAAAATATTTTTTATGATAAAATTATAAAGGATTTGTATTTGATAAAGTTTATTATAATTTTCTTAAAAGAGAGAATTATTTATACAATATATATGCGTAAAATTACGCTTAAAGTAAAAACTGATATTAGTAATATAGAGGAGGAAATTAAATATGAAAAAGTTCTTTAAAGGAGCTTCTATCTATCTAGTAATATTCATAGCTATTTTATTATTAGTTAGATTTTGGGGTGGTAGTCAAGCGGAGATTATTCAGCTTAACGCTACTCAATTAAATGAAAGATTAAGTAATAGTGAAGTTAAGTACGCTGAAATAGATGAGGATAATCGTGTTTCTGGGACACTTAAAGATGGTAATAAGTTTGAAGCGGTGATTCCAAAAATTATCCAAAATGATATGGGATCAAAGTTTTATAAGTTAATGGATCAAGGTGAAATATCTTTAAAAGGAGAGGTTAGTGCTGAAAAACCTTGGTATTTAGATATGTTGCCTACAATATTCTTAATATTAATTTTAGTTGGATTTTGGTACCTTTTTATGCAAAATTCACAAGGTGGCGGATCTCGTGTAATGAAATTTGGAAAGTCTAAAGCTAAATTAAATAAACAAGATGAAAGTGAAAAGATTAAATTTGATCAAGTAGCTGGATTAAAAGAAGAAAAAGAAGAAATGCAAGAAATTGTTGACTTTTTAAAGAATCCTAAAAAATATATTGACTTAGGAGCAAGAATACCTAAAGGTATTTTAATGGTAGGACCTCCTGGATCAGGTAAAACTTATTTAACAAAAGCTGTTGCTGGAGAAGCAGAAGTACCTTTTTATTCAATTAGTGGATCAAACTTTGTTGAAATGTTTGTAGGTGTAGGAGCTTCGAGAGTAAGAGATTTATTTAAAGAAGCAAAAGAAAACTCTCCGTGTTTAGTGTTTATTGATGAAATTGATGCAGTAGGTCGTAAAAGAGGTGCTGGATTAGGTGGAGGTCATGACGAAAGAGAGCAAACTTTAAATCAATTATTAGTTGAAATGGATGGTTTTGAAGAAAACCAAGGTATAATATTAATTGCTGCAACAAATAGACCAGATATTTTAGATCCGGCTTTATTAAGAGCAGGTAGATTTGACCGAGAAGTAACAGTTGGAATGCCAGATGTTAAAGAAAGAGAAAAGATGTTAGAAGTTCACGCTAAAGATAAACCTTTAGAACCAGAAGTAGATTTAGAAGTTGTTGCTAAAGGAACGCCTGGATTTACTCCAGCTGATTTAGAAAACTTAATGAATGAAGCTGCACTTTTATCTGCAAGAGTTAATGATAAAAAAATAAGAATGGAAACTTTAGAAAAAGCTAAGATTAAGGTAATTGCTGGTGTTGAAAAGAAAAGTAGAGTTATTAGTGAAAGAGAAAGAAAAATCACTTCATATCATGAAGGTGGACATGCATTACTTGCAACTTTACTACCTGATACAGATCCTGTACATCAAATAACTATTATACCAAGAGGAAAAGCAGGTGGGTTTACTTTACAATTACCAGAAGAAGAAAGACAATTTAAGTCTAAAACTATTTTAGAGTCAGAATTAGTTGTTTTATTAGGTGGGCGTGTAGCTGAGAAACTTGTATTAGATGATATTTCTACAGGTGCATCAAATGATTTACAAAGAGTAACAAAAATTGCTAGAGATATGGTAGAAAAATATGCAATGAGTGATAATTTAAGTTCAATGTCTTATTCAAGTGGTGAAGAAGTATTCTTAGGAAATGATATGACTTCAAAAAGAGAATATTCAGAACAAGTAGCTGCTGATATTGATAGAGAAGTAAGACAAATTGTAGATAAAGCTTATGATAAAGCTTATGAATTATTAAGTGAAAATGAAGAGAGATTACATCAAATTGCCAAAGCTTTATTAGAGTATGAAACAATTGATGGCGATGAATTTAAATTATTATTAGATGAAGGTTATGAAGCTTTCAAGGAAGAAGTTGAAAGCAAGGAAGCTAAAAAAGTGGAAGAAAGACAAGAAAATATTAAAGAGGCTGAAGAAGAAAAGAAAAAGCAAGAAGAAATAGTTCAAAATGATCAAAACGACCAAGAAGATCAAGACATATTAGAAGATGAAGAGGATGATTTTAATTTTAATGATTAAATAAAGGAGGCTCAATGCATCAATTAAAAAAAGGTATGACAAATGTAGAAAAGATAACTGTTAGTAAAGATAAAACAGCAAGTTTTTATGGAAGTGGATCTTTAGATGTTTTTGCAACGCCAGCAATGATAGCTCTAATTGAAAATTGTGCTTTGAATTGTGTTGAAAACTCTTTGGAAGAAGGCTATTCTACAGTTGGGACAAAAGTTGATGTAAGGCACCTTAAGGCAACAAAACTAGGAGAAAAAGTTGAAGCCCATGTAGAGTTAATTGTTATTGATGATAAAAAATTAACTTTTAAAGTTAAAGCTTATGATGAAGAGCGTATGATAGGTGAAGGAATTCATAAGAGATATATCATTAATAAAAAAGATTTTTTAAATAATTTATAAAAATTATTGCATAATTATTATTTTGTGATAAAATTAACTTAGATAAAATATTAACAAACTTTATTATTTATCGAATTAAAATTAGTCTTTTAATTCATAGTAAATAAGGCGCAGTTTGGTGTTTATACACTTAAGCTGCGCTTTTTTTGTTGCTTATAATTAAGGAGGGGTTTATGAGTTTTGATGTTGGTTCTTGGATTATGAATCCATTTATTTTAATGTTTTTTGCTGTTGTATTAGGTTTGCTTTTTGGAAAAATTAATTTTGGAAAATTTAATTTCGGTATTTCCGGTACACTTTTTTCCGGATTAGTTATAGGGTGGGCAGTTACAAGGTATGCTAATAACATAAGCATGTCTAATGAAAACCTTTACAAAACTGCTCAAAGTTTAATTGAAAAATCTGTAGTTGATAAAGTGTTTTTTTACTTATTTTTAATTTTATTTGTGGCATCAGTAGGATTGCTTGCTTCTAAAAACATTGGGAAAGTTTTAAAAAAATACGGGTTAAAATTTGTAATATTAGGTTTTACTATTACATTAATAGGCGCAGCTGTGACTTATGGAATGACTTTAATGAGTGATTCAGCTAGTCCTTACGAAGTATCAGGAGTATATACTGGAGCATTAACTTCTTCACCAGGTTTGGCTGCTGCATTAGAAACTGGAAATGATCACGCTAAACATTGGGCTGATGATTATGAATCTCTTTCTTTAGATGAAAAAGAAAGATTTTTATCTATTTTATCGCCTAAAAAAGAACTAGATCCAAAAAAGGTTGAAAGTATTAGTGATAAACAAAAGGAACAATTTATAAGAAATGCTGAAGCTGGAATAGGTGTTGGTCATGCTATAGGATATCCTTTTGGCGTTTTAATTGTTATTATAGCTGTTAATTTTTTTCCTAAAATATTTGGAATGGATGTAGATGAAGAAATGAAAATATTTAAAAAAGAGATGAATGAAGATTCAGAAAATAAAGAAAATACAAATGGTAAATTTGATTTAATTAGTTTTATATTTGCTTGTCTTTTTGGTTATACATTAGGAAAAATTAATATTAATTTAACATTACTTGGTTTAGGACATTTCAGCTTAGGTTCAACAGGTGGAGTTTTAGTAGGTTCATTAATTTTAGGGCATATAGGTAAAATTGGATCTTTGAATTTTAGAATGGATCCTAAGATATTAGGTGTTATACGTCAAATTGCTTTAGCTTTCTTCTTAGCTATAGTAGGTTTAAGATTTGGATTTAAAGTATTTGAATCTATTTTAGGAGCTGGAGCTTATTTAGCATTAGTTGCATTAGTAGTAGGAACAGTTGCAATGCTTTTAGGATTTTTTATAGGTAGATATGTATTTAAGATTAACTGGATTATGCTTTCTGGAGCTATTTGCGGGGGTATGACTTCTACACCAGGATTAGGAGCAGCAGTAGATGCTATAGGTTCAGATGAACCAGCTACTGGATACGGAGCAACATATCCATTTGCTTTACTAGGAATGGTTATTTTTACAATAATTTTGCATAATCTTCCAATGTGATATAATTAGTAAAAAAAGAATAAAGGAAGGTTTTATGAAAAATAAAGAAATTTTATTAACTGGTTATGCAAAATTACCATCAGGAATCACTGCAAAGGAACTTTATGAAGTAGTAGCTATGGCTTTGGTTGTTGATTATAATACAGGTATGATTTTGAAGGTTGATTCAACATTAGCAACAGATGTTGCTAAAGATTTTGTTAAAAAATTAACTATAAATAAAAATATTAATAATATTGAAAAAATTGAATTGAGTTTTGAAAAGTATTATTATGGTTCTGCAAGAAATGCATTAGTAAGTTCACTTAAAAGTTGTAAACATCAATATGACCAAATTAAGGA
>JBNJDJ010000008.1:0-44939 GCA_051744845.1 Bacillota bacterium | reverse complement strand
CTGCCATAAAAATAAATACAACGGGATGTGGCGCAGTTTGGTAGCGCATCTGGTTTGGGACCAGAGGGCCGCAGGTTCAAATCCTGCCATCCCGACCAATGCCCGGATAGCTCAGTAGGTAGAGCAGTGGACTGAAAATCCTCGTGTCGGTGGTTCGAATCCGCCTCCGGGCACCATATAAAGGCATATGAATTTGCTTAAATGCAGGTTTATGTGTTTTTTTTAATTTAAATTTTTCTTTTTTCCTAAGTTGTTAAACCAATTTAAAAATGATAGAATTAATAATAGAATATCATACTACTATTTTATGGAGGATTTATGAAATTGATTTTTGAAATTTTTTCTAGTATTCGCTTATTAGATGTTTTAGATATAATTATAGTTTCTTTTGTATTTTATAAATTATTAGTTTTAATAAAGGGAACGAGAGCTGAACAATTGATTAAAGGTTTGATAATTTTGATGGTTGTATCTAAGTTATCAGATTTAGCAAAGTTATATACGATGCATTTTATTTTAGATAATACAATGAAGTTAGGTTTTTTTGCATTATTAATTGTATTTCAACCTGAATTAAGAAGAGCTTTAGAATATATAGGTAGAAATAAATTTATTAGGAAGGATATTTTTAACAATAAAAATATTAAAACAATTAATACTATAAAAGAAATAGTTGGTGCTACTAAATATTTATCTAGTCAAAAAATTGGTGCTTTGATAGTTTTAGAAAAAAATACTGGTTTAGGCGATTATATAAGTACTGGGATTAATCTGAATTCTGATATATCATCTGAATTGTTAATTAGTATTTTTTATGAAAAAAATCCATTACATGACGGTGCCTTAATTATTAGAGAAAATTCTATAATAGCTGCTAATTGTTATTTACCTTTATCTACTAAAAAGAATTTAAGTAGAGAATTGGGTACAAGACATAGAGCAGGTTTAGGATTATCAGAAGTATCTGATGCTATTATTGTAATTGTTAGTGAGGAAACAGGAGCTATTTCTTTAGTAAAAGAAGGAGAAATAATTAGAAATTTAGACTCAGATAGATTAAGTGAGAATTTAACTTCTGAATTTGATATTAAAAAGGATAAAAAAACATTTATTGATTGGTTAAAAAATAAATACGAGGTGAATAATGAATAATTTTTTTAAAGAAAGGTTTTTAAATAATATTGGTATAAAACTGTTCGCAATATTTTTTTCTTTATTATTTTGGGTATATGTTATGGATCAAGTAAATCCAACTGTAGATAAAACTATAGAAGACCTTAATGTTCAATTATTAAATGTAGAATATATTAAAGAAAAAGATATGATTATAAAAAATAAAAATCAATTCTTTGTTGATGTAAAAGTTAACGGAAGAAGGAATGATATATTAACTTTGAAAAAGTCAGATTTGTCTTTAAAAGCTGATTTATTAGGCTATAGAAGTGGAATTAATAATATACCTGTAGAAGCTAAATCATTTAATAACGATGTGGATATTGTAAAAGTAATGCCTAGTAATATACAAATTGAATTGGAAAAAATTGAACAAAAAATATTCGATGTAAACGTAAGTTTAGAAAGTAATTTGCCTACAAATTATATTTATAGAAATAAAGATATAGAGTTTAATAAAGTCAAAGTTACAGGACCTGAAAGTAAAATTAATAATATTGAATTTATTAAAGGTATTTTTAATTTAAATGGTGTAACTAAATCTGTAAATGAAAAAATAAGTTTAATGCCTGTAAATGAAAAAGGGAATATTGTCAAAGGAGTTACCTTAGAAAAAGATTATACTAATTTAAATTTAGATATTTTTTATAAAAAAGAAATAGAAGTAGAACCTGATTTAAATTATAATTTAGATGAAGACTATAAATTAACTTCATATGAATTAATACCATCGGAAGTTAAAGTTATGGGTAAAAAAGAAAATGTTGATAAAATAGATAAATTAAAAACTAATACTATAAACATTGAAGGATTTGAAAAAAGTGATAAATTAGAAACCCAAATATCTTTACCTAATAATGTGTCTTTAGTAAATGATAAAAATTCATTTACTTTTAAATATAATATTGAACCAATAATAATTAAGGAATATAAATTTAATAAAGAAGAAATTGCGTTTTTAAATTTAGATCAAAGCTTAGATTTTAAACTAGATGAAAGTGACGAGAATATTACGGTTCAATTAAAAGGTGTAAAATCAAATTTAAATGAAATGACTAAAAAAGATATTGAATTACAAGTTGATGGAAAAGATTTTGATAAATCAACTAAAACAGGTAAGATAGAAATTAATATTGATAATGATAAAATCACCGATTTTGAACTATCTAAAGAAGAAATTAAATTACAAATATTTGAAAAAGATAAACAAGAATCAGAAGATGCTTTACAAAATAATATTGAATAAATAAGGTGGCAATATGAAAAAAGAAATAGAATTATTTTTAAATTCTACTCATGATGGAGTAATAGCAATTGATGAAAATGCTATTATAACAATATTTAATCGAGCTGCTCAGAAATTAACAAAGATAAATAAAAAAAAAGCAGTAGGAAAAAACATAAAAGATGTAATTGAATCTACTAGATTGCCTATAGTTTTAGAAACCGGTAAATCTGAATTGAATCAATTACAACCTCTTAATGAAATTGAAATTATTACTAATAGAAAGCCAGTTTATGACGATGATAAAAATATAATTGGTGCTATTGCTGTTTTTAGAGATGTTACTGAAGTAAAAACTTTATTAGATAAAATCACAAATTTAAAGGAGATACAATCAACATTAGAGGCTATAATAAATTCAACTCAAGATGCAATATCCGTTGTAGACGAAAATGGATATGGTATGATGATTAATCCTGCTTATACTCGGTTAACTGGTTATACATCTGAAGATATAATTGGTGAATTTTGTACAAAAGACTTAGCTTCAGGGGAAAGTGTACATTTAAAAGTTTTAGAAACTAAAAAGCCAGTAAAAGGAGTTGAATTAATTGTAGGTCCTCAAGAAAAAAAAGTAATTGCAAATGCTGCACCTATAATAGTAAATGATGAATTAAAAGGAAGTGTTGCAGTAATTCATGATTTGTCTGAGATTAATGAATTAATGAAAGATTTAAATAATGCTAAAACTATTATCAGATCTTTAGAGGCAAAATATACTTTCAAAGATATTATTGGAGAGAATATAAAATTTAAAAAAATAATAAAAAAAGCAAAGGCAGCATCTACAACACCTGCTACTATAATATTAAGAGGCGAAAGTGGTGTAGGGAAAGAATTATTTGCCCATGCTATTCATAATAATTCTAAAAGATCTAATAATCAATTTGTTAGAGTCAATTGTGCAGCATTAAGTGATAATTTATTAGAAAGTGAATTATTTGGATATGAACCAGGGGCTTTTACAGGTGCTAGAAAGAAAGGTAAAGTAGGATTATTTGAAAAAGCAGATAAAGGAACTATTTTCTTAGATGAAATTGGAGAAATTGATAAAAAGATTCAAGTGAAACTTTTAAGAGTCTTACAAGAAAGAGAAATATTAAGAGTAGGTGGTAATAAGCCTATATCTGTAGATGTAAGAATAATTTCAGCTACTAATAAGAATTTAGAAAAAGAAGTTGAAAATAATAATTTTAGAAGAGATTTATATTATCGTTTAAATGTTGTTCCAATAAATATTATACCACTAAGAGAACATATAGATGATTTGAATTTATTAATACATTTTTTAATAGTTAAATATAATCAAAAGTATGGAAGAAGTATTGAGTCCATAACTTCTGAAGCTGTTAACGAAATGGAAAAATATTCATGGCCTGGTAATGTAAGAGAATTAGAAAATTTTTTAGGAAGAACTATCATAAATATGAGATTTAGTGATAAAATTATAAAAAAGAAACATTTACCAGTTTTTGAAAAGCTTACTAAAGATAATCAAACTATTAGTAAAAATGTTGTTATTAAAGATCAAAATTTTTCAAGTTTAAAAAATGCAAAAAATAATTTTGAAAAAGAGTATATTAAAAAGATTTTAGAAGAAAATAATTTAAACAGAGCAGAAACTGCTAAAGCTTTAGATATTTCTGAAAGATCTCTTTATTATAAGATTAATAAATACAATTTAAAAACATGAAAAAAAGTGCAGATATTACAAAAACTGCATTTTTTTTCATGAATATTTTTTCAATATATATTAATTTATTTGTGGATCTTAATCTATGTTTGATTTAGTACTTTGGAATGAAAAATGCATAATATATAAGTGGAGTATATAAGGAGGAATTATGGAATACATATTAGCGATTAATCCCGGATCAACTTCAACGAAAGTTGCGGTGTTTAAAAAAAATGAAAACGTTTTACAAAAGAACTTATCACACTCAACTAAAAAATTAGAGACATTTGAGAAATTGACTGATCAATATGATTATAGGAAAAATATCATTTTAGAATGGCTAGAAGAAAATGATTTTAAATTAAAAAATTTCAAAGCGATTGTTGCAAGAGGTGGTCTTTTAAGACCTATGCCTAGTGGAACTTATGAAGTAACAGATGAAATGATTAAGGATTTAGAAATAGGAATTCAGGGAACGCATGCTTCTAACTTAGGAGGTCTACTTGCAAAAGCACTTGGTGATATGGTAGATATTCCATCATTTATTGTAGATCCAGTTGCAGTAGATGAATTTGAAGATGTTGCAAGAATTTCAGGTATGCCTGATATTAAAAGAAAATCTCTATTACATGCTTTAAATATTAAAGCAATTGCTCATAGAGTTTCAAAAGAAAAAAATAAGGATTTAAATAACTTACCTATGATAATTGCTCACTTAGGTGGAGGAATTTCTGTGGTACCTATAAAAAATGGTAAAATGGTTGATGCAAATAATGCAAATGAGATGGGACCATTTTCTCCTGAAAGAGCAGGTGGATTACCAGTAGGAGATATTATGAAAATGTGTTATTCTGGTGATTATACTTATAAAACACTAAAGCCAAAATTAAGAGGTAAGGCTGGTTTAGTTGCCTATACAGGAACTAATGATGTAAGAGAAGTAATTGGAAAAATTGAAAATGGTGATAAAGAAGCAAAATTAGCATTAGATTCAATGGCTTATCAAATTGCTAAAGA
This sequence comes from Bacillota bacterium, assembly GCA_051744845.1. Lineage (GTDB taxonomy): Bacteria > Bacillota > Clostridia > Peptostreptococcales > Acidaminobacteraceae > JBNJDJ01. Next base: position 39,789 of record JBNJDJ010000008.1, on the reverse strand, counting down.
AATTGGAAAAATGGCTACTGTGCTAGATGGAAAAGTAGAGTCTATTGTTTTAACAGGAGGAGTAGCATATTCTGAATATGTTACAAATATAATTAAAGATCATATAGGATTTATTGCTGAAGTTATTGTTAAACCTGGTGAAGATGAAATGATTGCATTAAATGAAGGCGCTTTAAGAGTTTTAGAAGGTCCAGAAACTGCAAAAATTTATGAAGAAGAGGTGGAGTATGATAGATAGTTTTGACAATTTATTAGAAGTTGCTAAAAAGAGAGGTCCAAAAAAGATTTCTATTGCATGTGCACAAGATAAAGATATTTTAAAAGCTGTTAAATATGCTACACAAGAAAAGATTGTTACTCCAATTTTAGTTGGAGATAAAGAAAAAATAGAAAATATAGCTAATGATATAGATTTCGATATTAAACCTTTTGATTTATACGATCATAAGACAATGAAAGATTCAGCAAAAAAAGCTGTAAAATTAGTTTCAAGTGGAGAAGCTGATATGTTAATGAAAGGTCTTATTGATACATCTAAAATTTTAAAGGCTGCTTTAAATAAAGAATACGGTTTAAGAACAGGGAGAGTTCTTTCGCATGTGGCAGTTTTTGATGTTGAGAAATATCATAAATTATTATTCGTTACAGATGCAGCTATGAATATAGCTCCTTCACTTGATCAAAAGAAAGATATAATTGAAAACTCTTTAGAAGTAGTTAAAGCTGTTGATATTGATACTCCTAAAGTAGGAGTTATTTGTGCTAAGGAAAAGGTAGTAGAGAAAATGCCTTGTACAGTTGAGGCAGATAAATTAGTTAAAATGAATGAAAAAGGAGAAATTAAAGATTGTATTGTCGGAGGACCATTTGCTTTAGATAATGCTGTTAGCAAAAAAGCAGCAGAAATTAAAGGGATAAAACATAAAGCAGCAGGAGATTGTGATGTTTTATTATGCCCAGATATCGAAGCAGGTAATGTGCTTTATAAATCTTTAAACTTTTTATGCAATGCTAAATCAGCTGGTATGATTGTAGGAGCGACTGCACCTATAGTACTTACTTCAAGAGCTGATTCTGATGAAGCTAAATTAAATTCTATAGCACTAGGTACATTAATGTCTGCAAATAAATAAGGAGGAAATATGGAAGATAAAAGAATTTTAGCAATTAATCCAGGTTCTACATCTACTAAGATTGCTATATATGAAGGTGAAAATGAGATATTTGAACAAACTTTAAGACATCCATCTTCAAAAATTGAAGAATTTGATAAAATATATGATCAATATGATTTTAGAAAAAAAGTTATTTTAGATGGTTTAGAAGAAAACGAAATAAACTTAACAAAATTAGATGCTATTGTAGGTAGAGGTGGGCTTTTAAAACCTATAGAAGGTGGAACATATAAAGTTACTGAAAAAATGGTAGAAGATTTAAAAGAAGGTGTTTTAGGTGAACATGCTTCTAACTTAGGAGGAATTTTAGCAAAAGAAATTGCTGACAATTTAAATATTCCTTCATTTATAGTTGATCCTGTTGTAGTTGATGAAATGCAAGATGTAGCTAGAGTTTCAGGTATGCCTGAGATTAAAAGAAAAAGTATATTTCATGCATTAAATCAAAAAGCAGTTGCTAGAAGAGCAGCTAAGGAACTAGGCAAAAAATATGAAGAATCGAATATAATAGTAGTTCACATGGGTGGAGGAGTTTCAGTTGGAGCCCATGAAAAAGGTAAAGTTATCGATGTAAATAATGCATTAAATGGTGATGGTCCTTTTTCACCTGAAAGAACAGGCGGATTACCGATTAGTGATTTTGCTAAACTATGTTTTTCTGGTAAATATACTTTAAAAGAAATGAAAAAGAAAGTCAAAGGTAAAGGTGGGTTAGTAGCTTATTTAGATACAAATGACGGTAGAGAAGTTGTAAAGATGATAGATGATGGTAATGAAGAAGCAAAATTAGTATTTAAAGCTATGGCTTATCAAATTTCTAAAGAAGTTGGAGCATGTGCTGCAGTTTTAAAAGGTGATGTTGATGCTATTGTTTTAACAGGTGGACTTGCTTATGGAGAAATGTTTGTTAAATGGATTAATAAAAAAATTGAATTTATTTCTCAAGTAATTGTTTATCCTGGCGAAGATGAGCTAAAAGCTTTAGCTGGAGGTGCCTTAAGAGTACTTAATGAAAAGGAAGAAGCTAAAATATACTAAGGAGCAAATATGCTTAAAGATAAAAGAATAAGGATTATTATTGGACACTTTGGAAGTGGAAAGACAGAGTTTGCAGTTAATTATGCATTTAAATTAGCTGAAAAAAAACTAGGTAAAAGTATTGCGATAGCAGATTTAGATATTGTTAATCCATATTTTAGATCAAGAGAACAAGCAAATGCATTTGAAGAAAAAGGAATTGAAATATTAAGTTCAGCAAGAGGCAATAAATATGATAATGCGGATATTCCGATGGTATCAGCTGGCATTTTAAAATTATTTCAAAATGAAGATTATGAATCAATTATTGATGTAGGTGGAAATGCTGAAGGAGCTAGACCATTAGTAAGGTATAAAGCTGAACTTAAAAAAACTAATTACGATATGTTTGCTGTAATCAACACAAATAGACGTCAAACATCTAATGTTGAGGGAGCAATTAAACATATAAAAGCAATTGAATCAGTTACTGGGATTAAAGTTACTGGTTTAATAAATAATACACATATGCTTAGAGAAACTACTGTAGATGATGTATTAAAGGGGCAAAAGATAGTTAAAGAAGTATCTCAAAGTTTAAATATTCCAATAAAGTATATATCAGTTTTGGAAAAATTAGCTAAGCCTTTAAAAGAAAAGAATTTAGAAGGTGAAATTTTTCCAATAAAAATGTATATGCGAAAAGATTGGATGTAATTAAAAGAGGAGGTTTTAACGTGGCAAAAGGTAGTGTTAAATTTAATGAAGATATCTGTAAAGGGTGTCAGATTTGTTTAGAAGCGTGTCCAGTAGATATTATTAAGATGGATGAGTCTCGTATTAATGTAAAAGGGTTTCATCCAGCAACAGTTGAAGAAATGGATAAATGCATCGGATGTGGAAATTGTGCAATTTCTTGTCCAGATAGCGTAATATCTGTAGAAAGAGAATAGGAGGGGTAATATGGCAAAAGAATTAATGAAAGGAAACGAAGCCATCGGTGAAGCTGCAATTAGAGGTGGATGTAAGTATTTCTTCGGTTATCCAATAACGCCACAAAATGAACTACCAGAATATATGTCAAGAGAATTAGGAAAAAGAGGCGGAACTTTTGTACAAGCTGAAAGTGAAGTTGCTGCTATTAATATGGTATATGGTGCTGCAGGTACAGGTGGAAGAGTTATGACTTCATCTTCATCTCCAGGGATTGCATTAAAGCAAGAAGGTATTTCTTATATTGCTGGTGCTAATTTACCATGTGTTATAGTAAATATAGTTAGAGGTGGCCCTGGTTTAGGTGGTATTCAACCAGCACAATCAGATTATTATCAATCAACAAGAGGTGGCGGTAATGGTGACTATAATATGCCAGTATATGCACCTGCTAATTTACAAGAAATGGTTGATATAATGATGGAAGCATTTGATATTGCTGATTACTATAGAAATCCAGTAATGGTTGTTGGTGACGGTATGATTGGTCAAATGATGGAACCAATTGAATTTAATAAACCAGAAAAAAGAGATTTACCTGAAAAAAATTGGATTACTGATGGAACTGATAATGAAAGAGATCCAAATATTATAAATTCATTATTTTTAGATGCTGCTAAATTAGAAGAACATAACTTAGAAGCTGAGAAGAAATATGAAATGATGAAAAAAAATGAAGTTAGAGTAGAAGAATACAATATGGATAATGATCCTGAATTAGTTATTTCTTCTTATGGAACTACTTCAAGAATTTGTAAAAATGCTATTGATAAATTAAAAGAAGAAGGAATTGAAGTAGGTTTAATTAGACCTATAACTATCTGGCCTTTCCCAGATAAATCATTTGAAAATATTCCTGAAAGTGCTAAAGGGATATTAGTTGTTGAAATGTCACAAGGTCAAATGATAGATGATGTTAAAATTGCCAATAATGGAAGATTGCCAGTAGGATTCCACGGAAGAAGTGGTGGAATGATTCCTGATCCAGTTGATATTATTGAAAAAGTAAAAGAAATGCTAGGAGGTGTTAACTAATGACTGTTGTATATGAAAAGTCAAAAGGTTTAACAGATAATGAACTACACTTTTGTCCTGGATGTACTCATGGAACAGTTCATAAATTAGTTGCAGAAGTATTAGTAGAATTAGGAGTTTTAGGAAAAGCTGTTGGAGTAGCACCAGTTGGATGTTCAGCACTTTCTTATGATTATTTTAATTGCGATATGCACCAAGCAGCTCATGGTAGAGCACCTGCTGTAGCAACAGGTATTAAAAGAGTTAATCCTGATTTAGTAACATTTACTTACCAAGGTGACGGAGATTTAGCTTCAATTGGTACTGCTGAGATTATTCATGCTGCTCATAGAGCAGAAAATATTACAACTATATTTATAAATAATGCAATTTATGGTATGACAGGTGGACAAATGGCTCCAACGACATTAATAGGTCAAAAAACTACTACTTCACCTTATGGTAGAGATGAAGCACATTCTGGGAAACCTTTAAAAGTTTCAGAAATGTTATCTACTATTGATGGAGCTAAATTTGTTGAAAGAGTATCAGTAGATTCACCAGGAAATATTAGAAAGGCTAAAAAAGCAATTAAAAAAGCTTTTGAATTACAAATTAATGGTGAAGGTTTTGGAATTGTAGAAGTTTTATCTACTTGCCCTACTAACTGGGGAATGACTCCTACAGATTCTTTAGATTGGTTAAGAGATAATATGATGCCTTATTATCCACTTGGTAATTTTAGATCAACTGAGGAGGAAAAATAATATGGTTAATGAAAAAATAATTTGTGCTGGTTTTGGTGGACAAGGAGTTATGAAGTTAGGACAAGTTTTAACTTACTCTGGAATGGTTGAAGGAAAACACGTATCATGGTTACCTTCATATGGACCTGAGATGCGTGGAGGTACTGCAAACTGTAATGTTATGGTATCAGATGATCCAATTGGATCACCAATTATAACAAATGATGCTACAACAGTTATTGTTATGAACTTACCTTCATTAATAAAATTTGAAGAAAATGCTCAAAAAGGAGCTAATGTTTTAGTTAACAGTTCATTAATAGATCGTAAAGTTCAAAGAGATGATGTAAACGCATATTATATACCTTGTAATGAAATTGCTAATGAATTAGGATCTTCTAAAATTGCAAACATGGTTATGTTAGGAGCATATTTAGCAATTGCACAACCTGTTAAAACAGAAACTGTTTTAGATTCTTTAATAAAAGTATTTGGCGAAGGAAAAGCTAAGTATATGCCTATGAATAAAGAAGCTATTAAAAAAGGTATTGAAGTAGCAAAAGAGCAAATATAACAGACTATAATAAAAAATTAACACCTTAATTAAGAGAGGGAAACCTCTCTTTTTTAATTACTTAATAAACTTTTATTACTTATGTATATTATGGTAAAATATTAATGGAAACAAAAGGAGGTGAAGATTATAAGTTTAGGAAAAGCGCTTGGACTCTTAGAGTTGACGAGGAAAAGGTTTATCGAATAATCGGCGGATACCTTTAGATAAAATTATACAAAAGATAAGGCGACTTATTGAATAAAAATAATTTAAATGTTGATCTTAAGAAAATAAATTAATAGGAGATATAATATGTGTGGAATAGTAGGATATATAGGAAATAGAAAAGCAAAAAGTATTTTGATAGATGGATTAAAAAAACTAGAATATAGAGGTTACGATTCAGCAGGGATTGCATTATATGAAGATGATAATCTTTTTATAAAAAAAGAAAAAGGTAAAATTGTTAATTTAGAAAAATCATTAAATGATAAATATAAATCAAATTTGGGCATAGCTCATACAAGGTGGGCGACACATGGCAAACCTTCAAAAAATAATTCCCATCCTCACTACAATAAAGATCAAACTATAGCAGTTGTTCATAATGGGATTATTGAAAATTATATAGAGATAAAAGAGTGGTTAAAAAATGAACATAATTATGAATTTGTAACTGAAACTGATACAGAAGTTGTAGGACATTTAATAGATTATTATTATAAAGATAATTTAAAAGAAGCATTTAAAAAGACTATAAAAAAGTTAAAAGGAGCATTTGCTTTAGGAGTAATTAGTGCTAAAGAGCCTGATAAATTATTTACTTATCGAAAAGACAGTCCATTAGTAATAGGAATTGGTGATAACGAAAAATTTATAGCATCAGATGTACCTGCAATTTTAAAGCATACAAATAAAGTAATATTTTTAGAAAATAATGAAATGGGGATTTTACAAAAAGATAAAATAGAAATTTTTGATAAAAATAATAAAAAGATAAATAAAGAAATTGTTACAATAGATTGGACATTAGAAGATGCTCAAAAAGATGGATATCCTCACTTTACAATAAAAGAAATAAATGAACAACCTAAGGGTATTCAAAAAGTTTTAGATCATAGATTAAATAAGGATAATGAAATAATTTTACAAGGAGTTAAATTAGATAAAAAAGAATTAGAAAATATTTCTAAGATATATATAATAGCTTGTGGAACATCATATCACGCAGGGTTAATTGGAAAGTTTTTAATTGAAAAGTATGCAAAAATACCTGTATTAGTTGAAATTGCTTCTGAATTTAGATATAGAGAACCAGTAATAGATGAAAATACTTTAGTAATAGCTGTTAGTCAATCTGGAGAAACAATTGATACATTAAAAGCAATAAGACAAGCTAAAAACAAAGGTGCTCGTATAATGAGTATAGTTAATGTTGTCGGTTCATCAATTGATAGAGAATCAGATGATGTTTTTTACACATGGGCTGGTCCAGAGATTGGAGTAGCATCTACAAAGGCATATACTACTCAACTAGCTACATTTTATCTATTATCGTTATTTATGGCCAAGAAATTAAATAAAATTGAATTAAAAGAGTATGAGAATATCTTAAATAATTTAAGAGACATTCCTAAAAAGATTCAAGAAATTTTAGATAAATCTAAAGATATTGAAAAAATTGCTAAAAAGTATGTTGATAGGAAATCAGTATTTTTTATTGGTAGAGGTTTGGATGCAGAAATAAGTTATGAAGCATCTTTAAAATTAAAAGAAATATCATATATTAATTCTTTTGCAATTGAAGCTGGAGAATTAAAACACGGAACAATAGCTTTAATAGAAAAGAATAGTTTAGTAGTTTCATTAGCAACTCAAGAATATCTTTATGATAAAATGCGTTCAAATATGCAAGAGGTTAATGCAAGAGATGGAAAGATACTATCTGTTGTACAAAAAGGTAAAGATGATATAAAAGATGTATCAGACGATGTATTATTTATCCCAAATACTATTGATGCATTGACTCCTTTATTAAGTATAATACCAATGCAACTTTTAGCCTATTATGTATCAGTAGAAAAAGGAAATGACGTAGATCAACCGAGAAATTTAGCTAAGAGTGTAACAGTAGAATAAATTTTTAATAAAGAGATTTAAAATGTTTTTGTTTTAAATCTCTTTTAATATTTTATATTTAAGGAGAAAAAATTGAGAAAAATTATAATAAATGTATTAGTTATTATTGTATTCATTTTAATTTTATTATATATTGGATATAATATTAATAAAGAAAATCCAAATTTTTTAAAAGATTTTGAAATTAAATTAAATAACAATGTAAAAAATATAATAAATGATAAAAAAAGAGATGAAATTGAAAAAGAAATTAAATTAGAAGAAATTAGCTATAAGAATATTAAAAAACCTGATATTAAATTAGGTAAAAAAACTATAAGAAATATGATTAAGTATTTAAAGTATATTGAACTTTATGAAAAAGAGTTTTATGATATGGCACCTTTTATTCAAGATAGGAATATAGAAATTATTAAAAAATATAATGAATTATACAATAAAGATTTAGTTGAAAATGATATAGTAGATAAAATTATAGTAAATATTGATTTTGAAATAGATAAAAATAAAAGACATAAAGCTGGAATATATAATTTTGTAGCTAAGATTCCTTTGAGTAATAATAAAATAAAAAAAATAAATGGGAAAATCCATCTTGATGATAAAAATAGATGGTTTTATGATATTAATGATAAAAAATTCCAAAATGCTATAAAAGAAGTATATGGTAAAAAGAATATTGTTAGCAACGATAAAAAGAAAAAAGTTTTGAATTTATTTTTAAAAGAGTTAAAAAAGTTAGTTGATATAATAAAAAATGATAAAGGATATAAAGAATTAAAAGATCATTTATATACTATAGTTGTTTATACTGAAGATGAAAAATATATAGATTATTATAATGAGTTAGAAAAAATATTAAAAAACTCAAAATTTAAAATAATCAGTTCAAAACTTATTTCTAACCAAAATGTATATAGAAAAGAAGCTAAACATAGATTAAATAAAAAGGCATATTATTATCAAATTAATTTGGAAATATTAGTTAACTATAATGGTGAAAAAATAAGATATTTTGAAAATTTAAATATACATGAAGTAGAAGGAAAAATTAATATAACTGAATCATATTTAATAGATTTTATTAAGACATTTAAAAAATCTATAAATTAAAAGACTTAAATATATATTTTAGGTCTTTTTTAATTTGTTAACAAAATTATATTGATTTCTTCCATTTTTTTTTGAAATATATAAGGCATCATCAGCTTTCTTAAATATTAATTTTTTGTTATCTTCTTTTTTTATCAAAGTTATGCCACAGCTTAATGTAATCTTATAATTTTTACTTAATTGAATTTTTTGCGTTTCATTTAAAATTTTATCCATTTGCTTAGTTAAATTTTGTTTTTTACCATTAAAAATTACAACAAATTCATCGCCACCCCATCTTGAAATTTTTGATTTATTGAAAGTTTCTTTTAAAATTGTAGCTACTTTTTTTAAAATACGATCTCCAGTTTGATGACCATAAGTATCATTTACTTTTTTAAAGTGATCTATATCAATTATTATTAAATAATTTTTTGATATTGTATTATGATCTATTCCATTAATAAAATATTTTTCAAAATATCTTCTATTATATAAATTAGTTAACTTATCAGTGGATGCAAGTTTTTTTAAAGTTTCTTTTTCTTTAAAGTATTCATTAGAAAAAGTTTTAAGAATTAAAAAAGAAAATATAATTAGAAGATTTGTTTGAAAAATTCTATCAAAGAATTGGCTAGTTTGACTATGAGTTCTAATTAATTCTGGATAAAAGTTTTCAATATATAATAAGCCTGTAACTTCTAAGATTAACATAACAACTAGAATTAATCTTTTTTTCTTTTCAATTAGAAAAGAGATAATAATTAAATAAATAAAAATATAGCTAACGGAATTATTGGCACTTCCTCCTGAATCAATCCATCCAAAAGGTATCATTATTAAAAGTATATAGAAAAAATAATAAAATTTGTAATTTGATTTGTTCTCATTAAAATATTTAAAATAAGTTATTATAGAAAATACAATTAAAATAATCCATTTAATATTAACGTTAATTGGAAAATTAAAGAAAAAATTTCCAACTATTGTTATTAAAGAAATGAAAATTGTAAAAAATATAATTATTTTAAATAATTTATCTTCTAATTTAGTCATTTTAACTCCTTAATTTTTAATCTATTTATTATATAATATCATTAAATTATTGTATATCGAATTAAATTTAAAAAATAAAATTAAATAATATTGAAGATTTAAAATAAATGAATAAAGTGGTTGAATTTTTAATGAAAATAAGGTATTATTAACTTGAAAGAGGAGGTGTCCGTGATTCGCGGACAAATATATGAGTATAGAATTAAAGCTTAAGAAATTTGGAGAAAACTTAGTAGATGATTTGAAAATAACAAACTGTGAAAAAATAAAAGATGACTATATTTTAAAACAAAAAAATAAAGCTAATTTATCATCTTTTAATGATGATATTGAAGTTGATAAAATGCTAGATCCTAAATTATTATTTGATGAATGTAAATCAATTATTGTAGTTGCACAAAAATATAAATTGTATCATTTAGAAAATAAAAAATATTATGCATCTAAAAATTCTATGCTTATAAAAAAAGACTATCATATTACATTAAATAAAAAATTAAAAAAAATTGCTAAATTTTTAAAAAGTTATTTTTCAGATTTGGATTATGAGATATGTATTGATACATCTCCTTTAAATGATAGATTAATTGCAAAAAAAGCAGGAATAGGTAGAGTTGGCAAAAATGGCTTTATTATATCAGATAAATTAGGTTCAAGCTTTAATATAGGTTACCTTTTAATAAATAAAAGTTTAAAAATAGATAAACCTAATACTAATAAATGTAAAACTACATGTAATAGATGTATTAATTCTTGTCCAACAAATGCTTTAACTGTAAATGGAGTTGATTCTAGCAAATGTCTTTCTGAATTAACTCAAATAAAAAGAGAGTTAACATATAAAGAAAGAGAATTAATAGGAACAAGGATTTATGGATGTAATTATTGTCAAAAAGCTTGTCCTGATAACAATATTGAAACTGATAATAAAGAATCTATAAATTTATTAGACTTAATAAATTTATCTAATAAAGAGTATAAAGAAAAATTTAAAAATTATGCATTTAGTTGGAGACCAAATAGCATTATAAAGCGAAATGCAATAATTGCTTTAGGAAATTTTAAAGACGAGAAGTTATATGATAAACTTTTCAAACTACTTAAACATCCATCAATAAAAATTAAAAAATATATTTTATGGAGTTTATTTAAATCTAATAAAAATAGATTTTTAAATATAAATTTAAAAAATGATCAATTAAAAGATGAGAAACAAAAAATTATAAATCATTATATAAAAGAGGGGGAAATAAATGAAAGTAATTGAAAAGCACAAAAGGGATAAAGGAGCTCGATTATCTACAAAAGAAATTCCAAAGGTAGGTCAAGGAGAAATATTAGTAAAAGTAAAAGCTGCATCTATTTGTGGAACAGATTATCATATTTATTCATGGGATAAATGGTCACAAGATCATATAAATCCACCACTAGTTGCAGGCCATGAATTTTCAGGTGAAGTTATAGAAGTAGCTGACGATGTATCTAGAATTAAAAAAGGAGATAATGTTTCAGCTGAAACTCATATAGTTTGTGGAAAATGTGAAATGTGTAGAACAGGTAAAGGACATATTTGTCAAGAAACTAAAATTTTAGGTGTAGATATTGATGGTGCATTTGCAGAATATGTAAAAATACCTGCTGATAATGCAATAAAAAATGATAAAGATGTTGAACCTGGACTTTTAAGTATTCAAGAACCTTTAGGTAATGCGGTACAAACTGTTTTATCTGGTGAAATTGTATCTAAAAGTATTGCTGTAGTAGGTTGTGGACCAATTGGACTTATGGCAGTTAATGTTGCTAAAGCATCAGGAGCAAGCAAAATAATAGCTTTAGAAATAAATGAATATCGTAGAAACTTGGCTAAAGAGTTAGGTGCTGATGTTGTAATTAATCCATTAGAAGAAGATCCAATAAAAAGAGTTTTAGAAGAAACAAATGGTAATGGTGTAGATGTAGTAGCAGAACTTTCAGGTAATGAAAAAGCAATTAAACAAGCATTTAAATATATTAAACTAGGTGGAAGATTTTCTATGCTAGGCATACCAAATGAAGAAGTTAGTATAAATATTGCAGATGATATTGTATTTAAAGGTATTACTATAGATGGTATTGTTGGTAGAAAGATGTATGAAACTTGGTATAAAGTGCAAGGTTTAATTGAATCTGGATCATTAGATCTTGATAAGATTATAACTCATAGATTAAGTTTTGATGAATTTGAAAAAGGTATGGAATTAATGAAAAGTGGAAATTGCGGTAAAGTTATTTTATATCCAAATAAATAAAGGGGGAATTTAAATGTCAAGTGTTCATGAATTAAATTTTTTAAAAGAAAAAATTGAAGAATTAAAAGATGAAGGTGTATATAGAGAACTAGATACACTTCAAGGTGCTAATGAAGCTGTTGTTAAAATTGGTGGAAAAGAAGTTATTAATATGTCATCTAACAACTACTTAGGCTTTGCAACAAATGAAGAGTTAAAAAAAGAAGCTAAAAAGGCAGTAGATGAATATGGAGTAGGTTCAGGTGCAGTTCGTACAATAATAGGTAATATGGATATACACGAAGAATTAGAAGAAAAATTAGCAGAATTTAAAAGAGAAGAAGCTGCAATGGTATTTCAATCAGGTTTTAATTGTAATGCTGGTGCTATACAAGCAATAACTTCTAAAGGTGATTTAATTATTTCAGATGAATTAAATCATGCTAGTATAATAGATGGAGTTAGACTTTCAAGAGCAGATAAAGCTATATTTAAACATAGTGATATGAAAGATTTAAGAAGAGTTTTAGAAGAAAAAAGAGATGACTATGAGAATTGTTTGATAATTACTGATGGAGTTTTCAGTATGGATGGTGATTTAGCAAAATTACCTGAAATAGTAGAACTTGCAGAAGAGTTTAATGCAATGACATATGTAGATGATGCTCATGGTTCAGGAGTATTAGGCGAAAATGGTAGAGGAACAGTTGATCATTTTGGACTTCACGGACGTATTGACTTTACTATAGGAACTTTATCAAAAGCTTTAGGAACTATTGGAGGTTATGTTGCTGGTAAAAAGTCTATGAAAAAATGGTTAATTAATAGAGGAAGACCAATACTTTTTTCAACTTCATTACCACCAGCAGTAGTTAAATCAGCTACTAAAGCTGTTGAACTTTTAAGTAACTCTTCAGAGTATACTGATAAATTATGGGCTAATGCTAAATTATTCAAAAAAGAGCTAGGTAAACTAGGTTTTGATACAGGTAAAAGTGAAACACCTATTACTCCTGTAATTATTGGGGATGAAGCTAAATCAGTAAAGTTTTCTAAAAAATTATTTGATGCAGGTGTTTTTGTATCACCAATTATATTCCCAACAGTACCTAAAGGAACAGGTCGTGTAAGATGCATGATTTCAGCTGCTCATTCTGAAGAAAATATTTTAGAAGCTGTTAAAACTTTTGAAAAGATTGGTAAAGAAATGAATTTAATATAATATATATATATAGATTTAAAATGCCTGATTTCAGGCATTTTTTAATTAATTTCAAAAAAAACTTATTTTTCCTTAGATTTTTGGGTATAATGTAATTAAGAGAAATTAGGAGGGAAAAATGGTTAATAAATCAGAAATTTTACTAGAAAGTGGTACTGGTGAAGTTGAAATTTTACATTTCAAAGTCGCAGGAGAAAATTATGCTATAAATGTTGTAAAAGTTAAAGAAATTTTAAATATTAATAATGTATCTAAAGTTCCTAATTCAGATCCAGCTGTTGCAGGAGTCAGTCTTATAAGAGAAGACGTTATGAGCGTTATTGATATGAAATATGTTTTAGAAGGAGTAAAAAAAGAAGATATTGAAAATTCTATGTCATTGGTATGTGAATTTAATCAATTAAAAGTAGTATTTGCAATTGATGAAGTTTTAGGTATTACTAGAATTGGTTGGGATGATATTAATAAACCAGATGATGTAACTAGTGATTCGCTTGTAATTGGAAATATAAATTTAAACAATAAAATATTAATGCTTTTAGATTTTGAAAAAGTTGTTATGGATATTTCTCCAGCTACAGGAATTAATTTAGATAGAATAAAAAACATTAAATCAAAAGATAGGAGTCCTTATACAGTACTATTAGCAGATGACTCGCCTTTAATAAGAAATGTATTAAAAAATGTTTTAACTAGTGCAGGATTTGACGATTTAAGATTTTTTGATGATGGAAAAGAAGTATTAGATTATATAAATGCCCTTGTAGAAAAAGAAGGTGAAGATTTTACTGAAGAAGTAGATTTATTAATAACTGATATTGAAATGCCTAATTTAGATGGTCATACTTTGACAAGAAAATTAAAAGAAAATAGAACTACAAGAAAATTGCCAATCATAATATTTTCGTCTTTAATTACATCGGATTTATATCATAAAGGTGAATCAGTTGGTGCTGATGGACAAATGTCTAAACCTGAAGTTGAAAATTTAATTGATCTAATAGATGAATTATTAGATATTTAAATAAAGTATCATTTTGATTAATTTCAAGATGATACTTTTTTAATTAAAAATATTAATATTCGGTTAAATAATATTTAAGTTTTTTTTTAGTAAAAAATATTATATAATAGTTTTGGAGGGATTATGAAGAAAAAATTAGTTTTAATAATAATATTAATAATATTTTTACTAACTGGATGTTATAATGAAAGTGTTGAAATAAAAGAATTATTAAAAAAGCCAAGAGTATCTGATGAACTTAATAAGATTAAAGTTTTTTTAGATAATAATTATGAAGATTACTCATTAATTATACCTAACAATGGTGGATTAAATGATTCAATATATTTTAAAAATGTTTTAGGCAATAAAGATAAAGAGGGAATAGTATTTTTAAAAAATAATAAATCCTTAAATGTTGAGATTTTGATTTTAGAAAAAAATAAAAATGAAAATTGGATATTAAGTGAAAAAATAATTAAAAATAATTATACAATTGATAAAATATATTTTGCCAATTTGGATGGGGATTATTTTAATGAGTTGATAATTGGTTGGCAAGGCGCTAGTCATTCAAATAAGGTACTTAATATATATACTTTTGATCAAAATAACAATTTATTATCTAAATTAGAAAAAAATTATAAAGAATTTATTATAGATGATTTAATAGATAAAAAAGGTTTAGAATTATTTATTATTGAAATAAATAAAAATTTAGGATTAGCAACAGGCTATTTATATTCATTAGATATAAATTCTAAAGATATTAATTTAATAGATAGTGTACAAATGGATGGTTATATTAATGATTATTATTCAATAAAAGTAGGTAAAGTGAGTGAAGATACTAAAGGAATTTTATTAGATGTTAGTTTAGGAGCTCATTCTTCATATACAGATTTAATAGTTTATAAAGATAATAAATTAGAAAATATCTTTTTTAATAAAGTTTGGAGATATACTGATGTAACTTTTAGAAAAAAGTTAATAGAATCAAAAGACATTAATAATGATGGTATTTTAGAAATTCCATTGATAAGGATTCCTAAAATAAAAGAATCTGAAGATGATTTTTATATAACTAAATGGACTAAGTGGGATGAGAATAATTCATTAAAATATTTATTTGAATCTTATAGAGATGATTATAATAATTATGAGATTATACTTCCGCCTTATTGGCAATCTAATTTTACACTAGATAAAGAAAATAGAAAAACAACTTTTCAATATTATACAAGTTTAGAAGATAAGGTAATTAATATTTTTGAAATTTTAACAGTAAAAAAGGAAGACTTTTTAAAAAATGAAATGCATTATGAAGATTATCGAGTTATAAAAAAAGGAATAAATTTTGTATACTTAGTTAAATTTTTAAGTAAAGATAAAAAAATGATTGATTATAAATGGATTCAAGATAATTTTAGAATAATTAAATAGGAGAAATTATGGCAAATATTTTAGTATTAGAAGACCAAGAGGAAATAAGACAGTTTATTGTTATTAACATAAAAAGAGAAGGACATAAAGTATATACAGCAGAAAATGGAGAAAAAGCTTTAGAAATTTTTAAAAATAACAAAATAGATATAGCTGTTTTAGATATTATGCTTCCAGGAATTGATGGATATGAAGTATGTAAAACTATTAGAAGAGATAATAAATATATAGGTATTATAATGTTAACTGCCAAAGGATTAGAAAGTGATAAAGAAGAAGGTTTTTTAAGCGGAGCAGATGATTATCTAGTTAAGCCTTTTAGTCCAAAGGAATTAATTATGAGAATAGATGCTTTAGTTAGAAGGGTTAATCTATTAAAAAATGATGAAACATTGACTTATGAGAAAGGTCCTTTTAAAATAGATTTTGATTCAAGAATGATGTTTAAAAATGGTAAAGAAATTGAACTTACTCAAATTGAATTTTCAATAATATCATTAATGGTTAAAAATGAAAACAAATCACTTTCTAGAGAAGAAATTTTAGATAAAGTATGGGGCGAAGATTTTTTTGGTTCGTTTAAAATTGTAGATGTAAATATTAGACGTATAAGAAAAAAAATAGAAGAAGATCCATCGGAACCTAAGTATATTAAAACTATATGGGGATATGGTTATAGGTGGTCTTTAGATGAATAAAATTGATGGAATTAAAAAAAGATGGTTTCTAAATTACATGCTTGTAATTTTAATTATAGTTATTATTTTAGAAGGAATATTTATATTTGGAATAAAAAATGTATTTTATAAAAATATTTATAATTATTTGCAAAATGAAGCTAAAATCACTTTAGATTTTTATAAAAAATATTATGATACAAACTTATATAATATAGATGAAATGGCTAAAGTTTTTATAAATAAAAGTAGTGATAAAAAGTTTGAGCTTCAAGTTATAAATTTAGATGGTAAAGTATTAGCAACTAACAATAAGTTTAATAATCAAAAATATGATAAAATACCAGAAAAATTATCTTATCAAAAAACATTTAGAAGAATTACAAAAAATAAATCAACTGATGAAAAGATTATGGAATTTTATATTCCAATAAAAAATGATAATCAAAAAAACATAGGGTATTTAAAATATTTAACTTCCCTTTCATTAGTAGATGAACAAATAAATAAATATATTTTATATTCTGTATTAATACTTATAATTTTGTTATTAATCTTGTCAATATTAAGTTTGTTTTTTACTCAAACAATTATAAATCCTATAGAAAAAATAATAAGTGCTACTAAAAAGTTAGCAGATGGAAATTATAATACAAGGATTGATCAATCTTTTGATGATGAATTCAAAGTATTAGCTAATTCAATTAATCAAATGGCTAAAAAGATTCAGGAAAGTGAAAAATCAAAAAATGAATTTATCTCATCTATTACTCATGAAATTAGAACGCCTTTGACTTCTATAAAAGGTTGGAGTGAGACGTTAAAGACAAGTGAAAAAATAGAAGATGAAGAAGTAAATATTGGACTTGATATCATTACCAAGGAAACAGAAAGATTATCTTCAATGGTAGAAGAATTACTTGAATTTTCTAAAATTGAAGCAGGAAATTTAATATTAGAAAAAGAAAAATTTGATTTTATTAGATTAATTGAAGAGATTTTACAAATATATAAAGGAAAATTTAGCCAAAAAAATATTAAATCTAAATTTGATTATGAAAAAAAACCTATAATATTTAAAGGAGATAGCAATAGATTAAAACAAGTTATTATTAATATTGTTGAAAATGCTTATAAGTTTAGTGATTATAATTCAAACATAAAAATAACTTTGATAGAAAAAAAACAAAAAGTAGTTATAAAAATTAGAGATTTTGGTAAGGGAATTAGTAAAAAAGATTTAGATAAAGTAAAGAAAAAATTTTTTAAAGGAGAATCTAAAAAATCAGGTAGTGGATTAGGTTTAGCAATTGCTAATCAAATAATTGAATTACACAATGGAAAGTTATCAATTGATAGTAAATTAAATAAAGGAACAACTATTAAAATAACATTACCTAAGGAGAGAAAGGAGTAGTTATGATTTTAGATGGAAAAGTGGTAGCTGATAAAATAAGTAAAGAGGTTAAAGATAAGCTTAAAGATATTGAAAAAGATATTTACTTAGCAGTAATTGCTATAGGAGATAATTCAGCATCAAAGTCTTATATTAAAGGTATAATAAAAAAGGCTGAAAAATTAGGAGTAAAAGTAGAATTAATAACTTTCAAAAAGGATGTTAAACAACAAAAAATTATTAAAAAGATTGAAAAGTTAAATAAAGATATTAAAATTAAAGGGATTATGTTACAAATGCCTTTACCTAAAAATTTAGATAAAGAAAAAATAATAAATACTGTTTCTGTAGATAAAGATATAGATGGATTAACAGATATGAATTTAGGAAAAATTGTAAAAGGTAAAAAAGATGCGTTAATTCCTTGTACTCCTTTAGCAGTTTTAAAAATGATAAAATATTATGAAATTAATTTAGTCGGTTCTAATGTATGTATTATAGGAAGATCAAATATTGTAGGTAAACCTTTAGCTAATTTATTAACTAATGAACATGCTACAGTTACTTTATGCCATTCAAGAACTAAAAATTTAAAAAATATTACAAAAAATGCTGATATAGTAGTTGTTGCAGTTGGGAAAAAACATTTTTTAACAAAAGGTATGGTTAACAATAATAGTTATATATTTGATGTAGGGATAAATGTAGAAAATGGTAAACTTTATGGTGATGTAGATTTTGAAAATATAAAAGATAAGGTAAAAGGTATTACTCCAGTTCCAAAAGGAGTAGGTTCTGTTACAAACACTTTACTGATTAAAAATACTTTGAAAAATATAAAGGGATAAAAATGATTTTAATAATTAGTATAATTTTAATTTTTCTTCTTTTAGTTATTGGTTATTTATTAATACAGACTGATAATGCAAAAGATTTTAATCAAATTTTATATGATTTTAGAAAAATTAAGAAAAAAGTTAATGAGTTAGAAGGCGATTTACCTGAAAAATTATCTGATATTAAAGGTTTTGATGATTTAGATATTAGTTATAATTTTAGATTAGATGGTAATAAAAAATATATTTTATTAAATATTAGATCTAAAGAAAAACCAAAAGCTAAAGAAATGTTAAAGAAATTATCTAAACATTCTTATTTAGAAGATGGTACTATTTATTTTAGTCTTTTTGGAAATGAAAAACTTATTAATAAACCTAAAGTTGAAATCGATATCAAACCTGAAGAAATAACTCCTATGACAAAGGTTAAATATTCTTATAAAAACTTGACTAAAAGTCAAAAAATTGAAGAAGTTAACTGGGAAGGAAATAAAGATTTTTTTGAAAATCCAGGGACATATACAGTTAGTTTAAAAGTTAAAAATAAAAAAGGTATTTGGTCTAAAAAAATTTCTAAAAATATCAAAGTTATTGAAAAAAGAGGAATAAAAGCATTAAAAAGTTCTAGATCAATTTTATTTATATTATATAATAATGGTTCTATTTTATACAAAGCTTTTTCTAGCAATCCTTTAAAGTTAGATGTTAAAGATAAATTTAGCAGATTTTTAATTGATTATAGCATAAAAGAATTTTCTATGAATTATAATCACGCTTTAGCAATTAACTCAGAGGATAATGTATTAGCAGCCGGGAAAAATAATTTTGGCCAATTAGCTCAATCTAGTAAAAATGATAAAAAAACTTTTTCCAAAGTTTGGGGATTAGATAGGATATATAAAATTGATACTGGTCTAGATTTTTCTGGCGCTTTAAATAAAAGCAGAAAATTATTTTTATGGGGAAAAAATGAGGATAAACAAATTAAAATAAAAATTAATAAATATTATGATGTGCCAAATTTATTTAAAAGAATTGATCAAGTTAAAGACTTTTCTCTTGGGAGAAATCATTGTATTGCAATAAATAATGAAAATGAATTATTAACTTGGGGGAATAATGATTTTGGTCAATTAGGCAATGGTCATTCAGAAGCAGACTATGAGATTAATAAAATTAATTTGCCTAAAATTGATTTAATTCATGCAGGAGATGAGATTTCTTTTGCTAGTACTGAAGAAGGTAGCTTATATGGATGGGGAAAAAATGGTAAAAATCAAATCACTGCTAAAAATACTCGTGTTAAAAATCCGTATTTAATAAAAGAGATAAAAAATCCAATTAAGATTATTAGTTCTGATTCTATAGTTGTTGTTGTAAATGAAGATGGACGTATTTATACTTGGGGAACTTTTAATTTGAAAAAGGATAAGACTAAAACACTAGAAAAACCATATGAAATAAAAGGTGCTGAAAGTATAAAAGATATTGTAATATGTAATAATAAAATATATGTTTTAACTATTGAAGATGAGATTTATTGTTCAGATCACAATTTAAATTTAGAAAAAATAAGTATTAGCAAATAATTATTAAAAGTAATTATTTGCTTTTTTTATCTTAAATATAATACTTATAAATGCCTCTAAAAAAATAAAGTTTTTTGAAAAAATTAATTAAAAATAAAAGTTTTTATAAAAAAAACTTAAAAAACATTGATTGGTCTATTTTTTTTTGTTATAGTATAAAAAATGAATTGGAGGTAATATGGAAAAGTTTAAAAGAATTTTAGTAGCAAATCGAGGCGAAATAGCTATTCGGATTTTTAGAGCATGTAAAGAACTAGGAATAAGAACTGTAGCTATTTATTCAAAAGAAGATGAAAAGTCACTTTTTAGATTAAAAGCAGATGAAGCATATTTAATTGGGGAAAATAAAGGCCCATTAGATGCTTATTTGAATATTGAAGAAATTATTTCTTTAGCAAAGAAAAAAGGAGTAGATGCAATCCATCCTGGATATGGCTTTTTAGCAGAGAATCCTGAATTTGTTAAGAAATGTAAGGAAGCAGGGATTGTATTTATTGGTCCTGATGAAGATATGATGAATTCATTAGGAGATAAGATTCAATCAAAAAAAGTAGCTAATAAAGCAAATGTAGCTACTATACCAGGAGTTGACAAACCAATAACTTCTGAAAAAGAAGCAGTTGAATTTGCAAAACAATGTGGATATCCAGTTATGTTAAAAGCGTCTTTTGGTGGTGGAGGACGTGGTATGAGAATAGTTAGTGATAAAGATGATTTAATTGAAGAATATCGCTCAGCTAAAAATGAAGCTAAAAAAGCTTTTGGCAATGATGAAATATTTATTGAAAAATATTTAGCTGGTCCGAAGCATATAGAGGTACAAATTATTGCTGATAATTATGGAAATACAATTCATCTATTTGAAAGAGATTGTTCTATTCAAAGAAGACATCAAAAAATAATTGAGTTTAGTCCTGCTTTAACATTATCAGATGAAAAAAGAAAAGAAATTTGTCAAGACGCAATAAAAATAGCTGAGCAAGTAAATTATAAAAATACTGGTACAGTAGAATTTTTAGTAGATAAAGAAATGAATCACTATTTTATTGAAATGAATCCAAGAATTCAAGTTGAACATACTGTAAGTGAAATGACAACTGGTATTGATATTGTTCAAACTCAAATTTTAGTAGCTGAAGGTTATTCATTAGGAAGTAAAGAGATAAATATACCTAGTCAAGATGTTATTAAGCCAAGAGGCTTTGCTATACAATGTCGTGTAACTACTGAGGATCCACATTTGAATTTTGTCCCTGATTCAGGTAAGATAAATACTTATAGAACTTCTGGCGGATTTGGTATAAGATTAGATGGTGGAAATGGTTATGCTGGCTCAATTATTAGTCCGTATTATGATAGCTTATTAGTAAAATCTACATCTTGGGCAAGATCTTTTGATGATACTGTAAATAAAGCTATTAGATCTTTAAAAGAAATAGAAGTTGAAGGCGTAAAAACAAATATTGACTTTTTAGTTAATGTATTAAATCATGATAAATTTAGAAAAGGTGTATGTAGTACTAATTTTATCAAAAGACATCCAGAATTATTTGATATTGAGCCAAGACAACAACATGAGAAAAAATTATTAGAATTTTTAGGTCAAAAAATTGTAAATGAAACAAAAGGTTATAAAAAAGAATACGATGTACCTAGTATACCTAAATTTAAAAAGGTTGAAAATTTAAAAGGGACTAAAAATATTTTAGATAATCAAGGTCCTGAAGGTGTTATAGATTATATTAAGAATACAAATAAATTATTATTAACAGATACAACTTTTAGAGATGCACATCAATCTTTAATGGCTACAAGAATGAGAACTATTGATATGGAAAAAATTATTGAACCTACAAGTCACTTAGCTAATGATTTATTTTCATTAGAAATGTGGGGAGGAGCTACTTTTGATGTTGCATATAGATTCTTAAAAGAAGATCCATGGAAACGTATAGATAAACTAAGAAAAAAATCACCAAATATATTATTTCAAATGTTACTGAGAGGATCAAATGGTGTAGGATATAAGAATTATCCAGATAATGTAATTGAAGAATTAATCGATGAAGCAGCTGATAGAGGTATAGATGTTTTTAGAATATTTGATTCATTAAACTGGTTAGAAGGTATGAAAGTAGCAATTGAAAAAGTTAAAGAAAAAAATAAAATTGCTGAAGTATGTATGTGTTATACAGGAGATTTATTAGATGAAAATGAAGATAAGTATGATTTAGATTATTATTTGAATTTAGCAAAAAATATAGAAAAAGAAGGTGCACATATATTAGGTATTAAAGACATGGCAGGTCTTTTAAAACCATATGCTGCATTTAAACTTATTAATGCCTTAAAAGAGACTATAGATATTCCTATACATCTACACACTCATGATACAACTGGAAATGGAGTAGCTACATTATTAATGGCTGCAGAAGCTGGAGTAGATATAGTAGATACAGCATTTAATTCAATGTCTGGCTTAACTAGTCAACCTGCATTAAATTCAGTTGTAGCGGCTTTAGAGAATACTGAAAGAGAAACTCACTTTAAATTAGATAACTTACAAGAAATTTCAAATTATTGGCAAAAAGTAAGACCAGTTTATGAAGAATTTGAAACTGATTTAAAAACATCTAGTGCAGAAATTTATAAGTATGAAATTCCTGGAGGTCAATATTCTAACTTTAAACCACAAGTTGAGTCGCTAGGTTTAGGTCACAGATTCAATGAAGTAAAAGAAATGTTTAGAGATGTTAATGATTTATTTGGAAATATAATTAAAGTAACACCTTCTTCAAAAGCAGTAGGTGATATGGCTATATTTATGATTCAAAATGATTTAACTAAAGAAAATATTTTAAAGGAAGGTAAAGGTCTTTCGTATCCAGATTCAGTAAAAGCATTTTTTAGCGGTATGATGGGTCAACCATATGGAGGCTTTCCAGAAGATATTCAAAAGTTAGTATTAGATGGTGAAGAAATTATTACAGAAAGACCAGGAGAATTATTACAACCAGCAGACTTTGATAAATTAAAAGAAGATATTAAAGAAAAATATGATTTTAAACCTACTAAAGCAGATCTTATTTCAAAAGCTCTTTATCCAAAGGTATTTGATGAGTATTTAAAATATAAAGAAGAATTTGGAACTTTTGAAAAAATGGGATCAGATGTATTTTTCCATGGTTTAAGAGAAGGAGAGACTTCTACAATAAATATAAAAGAAGGAAAAACATTTATTGTTAAATTATTAAGAGTTTCAAATGTAGATGAAAAGAACCATAGAAGAGTCGTATTTGAAGTTAATGGTAATAGACGTGAGATTTCAATATTAGATAAAGATAAAGCTAAAAGCAATAAAGCTAGTACAAATCAAATTAGATTTGCAAAAAAGGCAAATCCTTTGGAAATAGGAGCTTCTCTTCCAGGTAAAATAGTTCAAATAAATGTAGAAATTGGAGATGAAGTTAATGAAGGTGATGCTTTAGTAATAATGGAAGCTATGAAAATGGAGACAGTTTTAAAAGCTCAGACTGATGGTGTTGTTGAAAAGATTCATATTTCACCTGATGAGGAGATTCAATCTAAACAATTAGTAATTACCCTTAAAAAATAAATTGATTTATGATATAATTAATTAAAGTTGAAAGGGGTTATGTTATGGAAGAAAAACGCCGAAATAAAAGATTACCTGTAAATATTACATTAACAGTAGAAGAACTTTATAATCAAAAAGATAAAATTGAAGATATTAATGATGAAATTTTAGTTGTAAATATTTCTAAAGGTGGTATTGCATTTGAGGTAGAAGATGATTTACCATTAAACTATTATTTTAATGCTAGAATTACAATAGACGATAAAAAAAGTTTTTTTAGTGTTATAAAAATTATTAGAAAAGAAAAGATCAATAAAGGCTATTACTATGGATGCGAATTTGTTGGTTTAGCAGATGTTTTAGGGACATTTGTGGATGATTATGAAAAAGAAATTAATAAGTGTTAATCGTTTTTAGATTAACACTTTTTGTTTTGGAGGAATAAATTATGGATGTTTTAATTACTTATGATTATGGTAAAGAAAGAATTAACAAATTTGAAAATTTAGGATATAATGTTATTTTAAAAAGAGAAAAGGGTTTAGAATATAGTGATGAGTTAGAAGATGTTGAAATATTAGTATGTTATAATCCATTTGAGACTTTAGATATTGATAAATTAAAAAATTTAAAATGGATTCAATTATCTTCAGTAGGAATTGACCAATTACCTAAAGATAAATTAGAAAAAAGAGATATTTTAGTTACTAATAATAAAGGTGGCTATTCAAAACCAATGGGTGAATGGATAGTATTAAATATTTTAGAAATAATTAAAAGAAAAAAAGTTATATTAAAAAATCAATTAAATAATAAATGGGATCTGGTAAAAAATTTAACTGAAATAGTTGATAAAAAAATACTTTTTTTAGGAACTGGAACTATTGCAACAGAAGGAGCAAAAAGATTACAAGGATTTGAATGTAAAATTGATGGAGTTAATCGAAAAGGAGATTCAAAGAAATATTTCAAAAAGGTTTATAGTGTTAATAATCTGATGGATATTGTAAAGGATTATGATGTTATTATATCTACTTTACCATCTACTGATAAAACTTATCATTTTATAGATAATGATTTTTTTGACCAAATGAAAGATTTATCAATATTTATAAATATTTCAAGAGGTGATGTTGTTGATCAAGATGCTTTAATTAAGAATATAAAAAAAGGTAAGTTTAAAGGAGTAGCTTTAGATGTTTTTGAAAGTGAGCCTTTAGACGAAAATTCTGAACTTTGGAATTTTGAAAATGTTTATATTTCATCTCATAATTCATGGATATCGGATAGAAAAGATGATAGAAGATTTGAAATTATTTATGAAAATTTAAAGAGATTTAAAGAAAACAATGAACTTAAAAATATTGTTTCAGTCAAGAGGGGATATTAATGAGTAATTATTTAATAGATACACATGTGCATACTGTTTCAAGTGGTCATGCATATTCTGTTTTATCAGATTATATTAGTGCAGCAAAGAAAAAAGGAATAGAAATGTTTGCTATTACAGACCACGGTCCTAAAATGCCTGGAGCTTCTCATTGGTTTCATATAGCTAATCAAAAGGTTATACCTGAAAAAATTGATGGAGTTGAAATTTTGAAAGGTGTTGAAGCTAATATTATGGATATTAATGGAAGATTAGACCTAGATGATAAATTACTTTCAAAACTAGATTTAGTAATTGCAAGTTTACATCCACCTTGTATTGAACCTATGAGTAAGTCTGAAAATACTAAGGCATTAATTAATACAATGAAAAATCCTAATGTAGATATAATTGGACATTCAGGTAACCCAGAATTTAAAATTAATATAGATAAGTTTGTAAAGGCAGCCAAAAAATATAATTGTGCTATAGAAATAAATAATAGTTCAGGACATTTAAGTAGAAAAGGATCGAGAAAAAATTGTATCAAGATCGCTAAGAAAGCTAAAAAATATGGGGTTTACTTAACAACTGGGAGTGATGCTCATTATAAGACTTATTTAGGTGATTTTGAAAAAATTGAAGAAATATTTGATCAAGTAGGTATTAATTCAAGTTTAGTTTTAACTGAAAATAAAGAAAAACTTAAGAAATTTTTAAAAAGGAATAAATAAATGGGACAAAAAAAAGATATTAGATCTTATAATATAAATGATATAGAAAAATTTTTAGAAACAAAAGGATTTAAGAAATTTAGAGCAAAACAAATATTTAGATGGATTTCAAAAGGTATAGAAGATTTTGAAAAAATGAAAAATATTCCTAATAATTTAATTGTAGTTTTAAAAGATAAATTCATATTAAAAAATATGGCTATTGAAAAAACTTATGAATCTAAAGATAATACAAAGAAATTTTTGTTAAAATTAAGTGATGGAAATATTATAGAAGCAGTTTTAATGAAGTATAAACACGGATATACTATTTGTATTTCTACTCAAGTAGGATGTAAAATGGGATGTACCTTTTGTGCATCAACAATAGGTGGTAAAGTAAGGAATTTAACTTCAGGAGAAATGTTAGGACAAATTTTTACTCTTCAAAATAAAATAAATGAGAAAATAGGAAATGTAGTATTAATGGGAAGTGGTGAGCCTTTAGATAATTTTAAAAATGTAGTAAAATTTCTAAATTTAGTCAATCATTCTAAAGGATTAAATATTTCTCATAGAAAAATAACTGTCTCTACAGTAGGGATTGTTCCTAAAATTTATAAATTAGCTGATTTAAATTTACAAATAACATTAGCTATTTCATTACATGAAGTGTCTAATAACAGGAGAAGTGAAATAATACCAGTAAATCAGAAATATCCTATTGAAGATATTTTAGAAGCTTGTAGGTATTATATAAAAAAAACAAACAGAAGAATAACTTTTGAATATTCTTTAATAAATCGGGTAAACGATAATTATCAAACCGCTATTAGGTTAGGTGAGTTACTTAAAGGAATGTTGTGTCATGTTAATCTAATTCCAATTAATAAAGTAGAAGAAAAAAATTACTTACCAGCAAAAGAAAAAAATATTAAAAAGTTTAAAAAAGCCTTAGAGGAATTTAATATTACAGTAACAATTAGAAGAGAAATGGGTAGTGATATTAATGCGGCTTGTGGGCAATTAAGAAATAATTATTCTAAGAAAAATTAAAGGATTATAGTTATCCTTTATAGAATAATTAGATAAGGATTGGTTAAGGAGGAGATTAAAATGGTTAAGTTAATTGCAGGAAAAAAAGGTATTGGTAAATCTAAGCAAATGATTCAATTGGCTAATGATGAAGTGGAAAAATCTGATGGTAATATTGTATATTTAGATGACAATGATCGAAATATATTTGATTTAGACCATAATATTCGCTTTATTGATATATCAGAATATGATATTAAGTCAGTTGATGGTTTTGTAGGGTTTATTAGCGGAATGTTATCTAGAGATTATGATATTGATAAAATATTTATCGATGGGATTTTAAAAAGTGTAAAAACAGATGTTTCTCTTTTACCAGATATATTTAAAAAACTTGAAATGGTAAGTGATAAAAATGATGTTTGCTTCTATTTATCAGCAAGCCATGCAATTACAGGACTTCCTAGTGAGCTAGAAAAATATTTATATTAAATAATAAAAAAGATGGGCTTAGCTCATCTTTTATTATTTTTCCTAATTTATAAAAATCTTAATTTAACTAGAGAGCTAGTTGATTTTATGATATGATAAAAGAGAAGTGCTAGGAGGAATAATTTTATGGAAGAAAAAATTATGGTTTGTGTTACACAACAAAAATCATGTGAATCTCTTATAAAAAAAGGTTATAAATTAAGCGAGAAATTAAAAGGAGATTTAAAAATCATCCATGTTGTTAAAAAAGGATGGAAATATTTAGATAAAATGAAAGAATCAGATGCATTAGAGTATCTTTTTGATATTTCAAAAAAGTATAATGCTGAGTTAAGTGTATATAAAGCTAGAGATATTGAAGGCAAATTAGCTGAATATGCTCAAAAAAATAATATTACTAAAATTGTAATGGGAGAATCATTAGAAACTTCTAAACAACAAAATATGATAAAAAGATTAAAAAATAAAATTGAAAGACCAGTTGAATTTAAAATAATAAAAAAAAGTTAGAATCTATTGATTCTATCTTTTTTATGAATATTTAAAATAAAGAAAGAGGAACTTATGTCAGAAAGATATCTAAAGTACTCTACTTTTTTAAAGCAAAAATATGGACAAAAAGTATATAAACTACCGGTAAATTTAGATTTAACTTGCCCTAATAGAGATGAAAACTTATCCAAAGGTGGTTGTAGTTTTTGTTCTGAAATTGGTACAGGTTTTGAAAATGTAGATAATTCATTAAGCATTAAAAGTCAATTATTGCAAAATAAAAAAGTTATTGGGAAAAAATATAATGCAGATAAGTTTATAGCATACTTTCAAAATTTTACCAATACTTATATGCCTGTAGATAAATTTAAAAAGGTTATTAATGAAAGTTTAATTAAAGATATTGTTGAAGTCTCTATATCAACAAGACCAGATTGTATTAGTGATAAATATTTAGAAGTTTTAGAAGAAATATCTATTAAAAATGATATAAATATTTCAATTGAGTTAGGATTACAAAGTATAAATCATAAAACATTAAAAAAGGTTAATAGAGGACATAGTTTGGCTGAATTTATTGATGCAGTAATAAGAATAAAGAAATTTAATTTTAATATTACAGTACATTTAATAGCTAATTTACCTTGGGATTTAAAAAGTGATTTAATTGAAACAGCAAAAGTAATGTCAGCTTTAGATATAGATCAAATAAAACTTCATTCATTATATATTTTAAAAGGTACGAAATTAGCAAAAGAATATAAAAACAATGAATTTGAAATTTGCAGTATGAAAGATTACATTGATAGGATAGTTGAATTTATAAGATATACTAAAGAAGATATTGTATTCCAAAGATTTTTAGCAAGAGCTCCTAAAGATAAAGCTTTATTTTGTAATTGGGGAAGGTCTTGGTGGAAAATAAATAATTTGATTTTGAAAAAATTAGAAAATGAAGATATTTTTCAAGGAGATAAATGTAATTATTTAAATGGGAAAGCATTAAATATATTTGATTAGGTGATTAGTTTGAAAAAATTATTTATTTGGGATATAGATGGAACGCTAATAGATTGTGGTGCATCAGGTAAACAAGCTTTAGAAAGTAGCTTTAAAAGTAGTTATAGTATAAATAATGCATTAATGGATATAAATTTAGCTGGGAAATTAGATTATAATATTATAAATGCAGTTATTGAAAAAAATGATATTAATGATTTTGAATGGAATGATTTTTTAAAAATTTATACTAATAAATTAAAAGAAAATTTATTATATAATAAAAAGTTCAAAACATTAGATAATATAGTAAAAAATTTAAAGTCAATAGATAAAAATGAAAAATTAATAAATGCTATTGCTACAGGAAATTCTGAAGTCGGTGCAATAGTTAAATTAAAAAATGCGAATTTATTAAAATATTTTAGAATTTTAAGTTGTGGTGATTCTTTTGAAACAAGAAAACGATTAGTACAAAATGCCATAAACATTTCACAAGCTAGAGTTGATAATAAAATATATAAAGAAAATATATATATGATTGGAGATACTCCAGATGATATTATTGCTGGTAAAGATAATAATATAAAAACTATAGCTGTAGCAAGTGGAAGTTATTCTAAAGATATTTTAAGAAAATATAAACCAGATTTTTTATTTGATAAATTACCGAGTGATTTGATAAAAACAATTAGTGGTGGTGACAATGGAAAAAAAGATTAGAGAATGGAAAAAAATATTGCTTCCTTACGAGCAAGCTGTAGAAGAGTTAAAAGTCAAATTAAAGGCCATTAGAAAAGAATATCGTGATATGAGTAAATATTCACCAATTGAATTTGTAACAGGAAGAGTAAAAAAAATTTCAAGTATTATTGAAAAATGTGAAAGAGAAAATATAGAGCCTTCTGAAATACAAGAGAAAATGGAAGATATTGCTGGTATAAGAATTATGTGTCAATTTAAAGATGATATTTTTGATGTTGTTGATTTGCTTAGAAGTAGGGATGGTAAAGATTTAGAAATTGCTTATGAAAAAGATTATATTTCTAATCCAAAAGAAAGCGGATATAAAAGCTACCATATTATTATAAAATATCCTGTCCAAACAGCATTTGGAGAAAAAGAAATATTAGCAGAACTTCAAATTAGAACTTTAGCTATGAATTTTTGGGCAACTATTGAACATTCTTTAAGATATAAATATAAAGGTAGTTTACCAGAAGAGATAAAATTAAGACTTATTAATTCAGCTAGAGCTGTTGTTATGCTTGATGATGAGATGTGTCGTATTAGAGATGAAATTATAGATGCACAAAAGATATTTGAAGAAAAATCAAATGTAGTTGATGAATTAATAAGAACTTTAAAATTATTAAGTAAATATTGTGAAAAAGAAAAAGTAAAAAAATATTATGAAAAATACGATAAATTATGGGAGAATGGATCAAAAATGGATTTTGAAGAGTTATTAAAAGAAGTAAAAAGTGAAATTCCTCAATTTAGATTGGATGATTAATATGTCTATTTATGTTATTGGAGATTTGCATTTGAGTTTTGAAAATGAGAAACCAATGGGAATATTTGGTGAAAGTTGGGAAAAACATTATAAAAAAATTAAAAAAGACTGGATAAAAAAAGTAAAAGAAGATGATTTAGTTTTATTAACTGGAGATATTTCTTGGGCTTTGAAATTTAAAGAAGCTGAATTAGATTTTAAGTGGATAGATAATTTGCCAGGTGAAAAAATAATTATAAAAGGGAATCATGACTATTGGTGGACTTCTTTAAAAAAAATGAATAACAAGTATGAAAGTATAAAATTTATACATAATAATTATTATGTATATAATGATATAGCAATTTGTGGTTCTAGAGGATGGATTTGTCCAGGAGATAATGAATTTAGTGATCATGATAAAAAAATATATTTAAGAGAAGTGAGTCGTTTGGAAAGATCTATTAAAAAAGCTAAAAAAGATAATTATAATAATATTATAGTAATGATGCATTATCCACCTACTAATAATATATTACAAGCTTCAAAATTTACAAAATTATTTGAAAAATATGATATTAAAAAAGTTTTTTATGGACATTTACATACAAAAAATTCTTTCAAAAAAGGGATAAAGGGTATTTACAATAATATTTTTTATTATTTAACATCATGTGATTATTTAGATTTTCAATTATACAAAGTTAGATAGGAGATTAAATGGAACCACAAAAGTTAAATAAATTAATCGATTTTAGAAATGAATTGATTAATGAACTTGAAAAAGAAAAAATTAATAAGTTTGAATTTATTAAAAAAAATTATGAATATGTATCAAAATTAGATATAAAACCTTATGAAAATATTCAAACAGTTAAAAAAGGTTTACTATCATATCAATATTTTAATTCTGTAGCTAAATATCTGTTTACTAAAGCATTTGAATTAGAATTAAAAGATCCTGAAAAAGCTTATAACTTAAAACAAAAAGGTTTTGATAATTATAATTATAAAAATAACGTTATAAAAGATGTTTTAAAAATAATTAAATATAAAAATGTCGAAGCATTTTTTATAAACATGGATTCTAAAGCATTAGATGGTGAGTTATTTGAAATCATTTTAAAAGATTATGATAAAGCAATTTTTCATACTAAAGATAAGTTAATTTTAAATAGATTAAAGAAAAATGAAGTTTTTTTAAATAAAAAACAAAATTCAGTAATTTCCTCTTATATAAATCAGAAATATTGATTAAACTACCATCTTTATTGGTATATATAATTAAAAGGAGGGAGTTTTATGATTGATTTAAAAATAGGGGATACTTTAACAATTCAGACAAAAGTAACTGAAAAATCAGCAGCTTCTAATTATGGATCTAAACAACTTCAAAAATTATTTGCAACACCTCCACTTGTAGCTTTAATGATTGAAGCAAGTGCAAAACTTGTAGATAAAAGTTTAGATGAAGGATTTGTTTCAGTAGCTAAAAAGTTAAATGTGACACATTTTAAGCCATCTATGGTAGGTGAAACTATTTCTGTAAAAGTAACAGTAACAGATGTTACAAATGAAAGAATCGATATTTCTATGGAGGCTTATGATGAAATTGGGAGTATTGGAGCTGGACATAATGAGAGACATATTGTTAATCGTAAAGGATTATTAAAAGAAGCTAAAAAAAGAGAAGAAAAGTTAGAAAGTATTGATTTTTAAAGTCTAAAAAGTAGCGAGCAAATACACACCAATTTTTAATAGGTGATATATTTGCTCGGTTTTTATTTAAAAAGGAGCTAAAATGTTGGAAAAATATAAAGGAATAATTTTTGATTTAGATGGAACACTTATAGATTCATTAGATGTGTGGACAGAAATTGATAAGGCTTTTTTTAAAAAAAGAAATATAATTGTCGATAGAGACTTATATCCTGAGGTAAAAGGAAAATCTTATACTGAGACTGTTGAGTATTTAAAGAAAACTTTTGATTTAAAAAAATCTATTGAAAATTTAAAAGAAGAGAGGAATATTTTAGCACAAGAGTTTTATAAAAAAGTTAAATTAAAAAGAAATGTTTTAAAACTTTTGGATTACTTAAAAGACAATAACAAAAAAATAGGATTAGCTACTTCAAATTCAAGACATTTAGCTAATACTGCGTTAAATAATTTACAAATAAAAAAATATTTTAATGTCTTAGTTACATCTTGTGATGTAAATAAAGGGAAACCAAGCCCAGATGTATTTTTAAAGACTGCTAAAGAATTAAATTTAAATCCATCTGAATGTATAGTTTTTGAAGATTCAATTGATGGAGTAAAAGCTGCAAAATCAGCAAATATAGACGTTATTGCGGTTTATGATAAAAAGCAAGAAAAATACAAAAAAGAGTTAATGAATTTAGCGAATTATTATATTCGAAATTATAATGAGTTAATTAAATAATAATTTTAAATAAAAAAAGCTTCTAAGTAAAAACTTAGAAGCCAATATATAATTAAAATAAGTCGTATAATCTTTCCATTTTTTCATTTTCATCTAAATTTTCAGAACTACTAATTAATTGTTGTAAAAATATATTTAACATAAAAAATCTCCTTTCACTTAATTTATCTTATCTAAGTTCATTATACAGCTGAATAGTAAAAAGTAAAGTGGAAAACATTTCCTAAATTAGGAAAACGGTATCTATTTTTTTTCTTTATAATTAATAAATAATATGATATATTTATTTTTAGGAGTGATAAAATGTTAGATAGTTATAAAGCAGTTATATTTGATTTAGATGGGACATTAATAGATTCAATGTGGATTTGGGAAGAAATTGATATTAAATTTTTAGAAAAAAGGAATATAGAGTTTAAAGATGATTTGCAATCAGACATTGAAGGTATGTCATTTACTGAAACAGCTATTTTTTTTAAAGAAAAATTTAAATTAGATGATTCTATAGAAAAAATAAAAAAAGAATGGAATGAGTTAGCTTATAAATATTATAAAAATAAGATTCCTTTAAAAAGTGGAGTATTATCGTATTTAAAATTGTTAAAGTCAAAAAATATAAAAATTGGGATAGGAACATCAAATTCTAGACTTTTAGCTGAACTTGTTATTGATCAAAAAAATATAAAAGAATATTTTGAAGTTTTAATTACATCTTGTGATGTAAACAAAGGGAAACCATCTCCAGACGTTTTTTTAAAAGTTTCAAAAGATTTAAAAGTATCTCCTGAAGAATGTTTAGTTTTTGAAGATACTTTAGCTGGGATAAAAGCTGCTAAATCAGCTGGAATGGATGTAATTGGAGTTTTTGATGAGTTATCTAAAGAAAATAAAAAGATTATAGAAAACATTTCAGAAAAATATATTTATTCATTTGAGGAATTGACTTAATTAATAAGGGTTTTATTTCTCAAATACACGAACATAACCACGGTTTAATATTCATCAGGATTGAGTATTCAGAAAAATAAAATTTTTCTTGAAAAAAATTCCATCTAAGTATACAATATACCTAGTATTTATAAATCATGATTATTTTTTAACAGGAGGGCATATGGGTAATTTACAAAAAAAAGATAGTAAAATATCTAATGAAAAGAAAGCAATAATTGATAATATTTTAAAAAAATATGATAATTATGAATCTAATTTAATTTCTATTTTACAATCAATTCAATCAAAATTAAGGTATATACCAAAAGAAATTGTCACATATTTATCAGCAAATACAAGTATAAAAGAAGCAAAAATATATGGAGTAATCACTTTTTATACTCAATTTAGAACTAAACCTGTAGGGAAATATATAATATCTCTTTGTCAAGGTACTGCATGTCATGTAAATGGATCTAAAAAAATTGCAGAAGCTATTAAAGAAAAACTTAATATAAGTGAAGGTGAAACAACAAAAGATAATTTATTTACTTTTACTAATGTTGCCTGTTTAGGATGTTGTTCATTAGCACCAGTTATGATGATTGGTGATAAAACTTATGGACATTTAACACCTAAAAAAGCAAAAGAAATACTTGAAGAAATAAAAATTAATAAAGGGGTTGAAAAAACATGTTAGAAGTTAAAGTAGGCGCTAGTAGTTGTGGTTTAGCAGCTGGAGCAGATGATATTTTAGATCATCTAGATGAAAAGTATTCAAAAAATTTAGACATCGACATTACTGGTTGTATAGGACTTTGTTTTTTAGAACCTATTGTAGATATTTATAAAGATAATAAGTTATATAGACATGTTAATGTTAAAATAAAAGATTTAGATAAAATTATTAAAGCTCCATCTAAGGGAGAAACTTTAATAGAGTCAAAATACCAAGAGATTATAAATAAACAAAAACGTATAGTAACAGAGAACTATGGAGAAATTAATCCAGAAAAAATAAAAGATTATATTGACCTAGATGGTTATAAGGCTAGTCGTAGTTGTTTAGAAAACTTAACTCCAAAAGAAATTATTAGTCAAATAAAAAAATCAGGTTTAAGAGGTAGAGGAGGAGCAGGATTTCCAACTTGGTTTAAATGGAATGCAGC
The DNA here is from genome assembly GCA_051744845.1 of Bacillota bacterium. GTDB lineage: Bacteria > Bacillota > Clostridia > Peptostreptococcales > Acidaminobacteraceae > JBNJDJ01. The sequence goes on along the minus strand of JBNJDJ010000008.1, from coordinate 4,827 downwards.
ATTAAAATCTAATGGTAATAATAAATATATTGTATGTAATGCTGATGAAGGTGATCCTGGAGCATTTATGGATAGATCTGTTTTAGAAGGTGATCCTCATAAATTAATAGAGGGAATGATTATAGCAGGTTATGCAATGGAAGCTACAAAGGGAATAGTATATGTAAGAGCTGAGTATCCATTGGCTATAAAGCGACTTCAAAAAGCTATTGATGATGCATATGAAAATAATTTTTTAGGAAAAAATATCTTTGGAATTAATGGAATGGATTTCGATTTGAGAATTAAAGCAGGAGCAGGAGCGTTTGTATGTGGTGAAGAAACTGCATTAATTGCATCTTTAGAAGGTAAAAGAGGTATGCCTAGACTAAAACCTCCTTTTCCAGCTCAAAAAGGATATTTTGATGAACCTACGAATATAAATAATGTAGAAACATTAGCTAATGTTCCATGGATATTTAATAATGGAGCTGATAAATTTGCTTCTTTAGGTACAAAAGATTCTAAAGGAACAAAATTATTTGCTTTAACAGGTAAAATTAAACATGGTGGTTTAGTAGAAGTCCCTATGGGAATGACATTAAAAGAGGTTATTTATGACTTAGGTGGAGGAATAAAAGAAGATAAAGAAATAAAAGGAGTTCAGATGGGAGGACCATCTGGTGGATGTATTCCTAAAGATTTATTAGATACACCAATTGATTATGAATCAATTCAAAATACTGGAGCTATAGTAGGTTCTGGTGGTATGGTTGTAATGGATGAAAGTAACTGTATGGTAAATATGTCAAAATTCTTTTTAGAATTTACTTGTGATGAATCATGTGGTAAATGTACATATTGTAGAATAGGTACTAAAAGAATGTTAGAAATTTTAGATCGCATTACTAAAGGGCAAGGGAGTTTAGAAGATATTGATTTATTACAAGAATTAGCAAGAAAAATTAAAGAAGGTTCTCTTTGTGGATTAGGACAAACTGCTCCAAATCCTGTTTTAACGACACTAAAATATTTTGAAGATGAATATCTTAAGCACATAAATGAAGATAAGTGTGAAGCTGGAATTTGTAAAGATTTATTTAAATACACTATTGCATTAGATAAATGTGTTGGTTGTACGTTATGTGCTAAAAATTGTCCAACAGAGGCTATAGTTGGAGATAAAACGGAAGTTCATCGTATTAAACAAAAAGATTGTATCAAATGTGGAAATTGTTTAGATGAATGTAATTTCGATGCTATTTTTATACGCTAAGGAGGAAAGATGTCAAAAATATTATTAAATATAGATGGTAAAGAGATTAAGGCTTATCAATCTCAGACAATTTTAGAAGTATGTAAAGCAAATCAAATTGAAATTCCTACACTTTGTCATAATGAAGAACTAAAAAACTATGGTTCTTGTGGACTTTGTGTAGTTGAAGTAGAGGGAGTAAATAAGTTACTTAGAGCTTGCTCAACTGAAGCAAAAGACGGAATGATAATCAAGACTTATTCAGATAGGATAAAAGAATCGCGGAAAACAACTTTAGAGCTATTGCTTTCAGATCACACTGGTGATTGTAAAGCACCTTGTTCTTTAGGATGTCCTGGTGAAGTAGATGTACAAGGTTATGTAGGATTAATAGCTAATAATCAAATTGATGAAGCATTAAAGTTAATCAAAGAAAAATTGCCTTTGCCAGCATCAATTGGAAGAGTATGTCCCCATCCATGTCAAAGTGAGTGTAGAAGAGGAATATTAGAAGATTCAATTGCAATTGCTTGGCTTAAAAGATATGCAGCAGATATGGATTTAGAAAAAATCAATTCCTATTTACCAGATATTAAAAAAGAAAAAAATAAAAAAGTTTCAATAATTGGTGGAGGACCAGGAGGACTTTCAGCGGCATATTTTTTAAGGAAAAAAGGATATAAAGTTGTAATATATGAAGCTATGGCAGAATTTGGTGGAATGTTGAAATATGGAATTCCACTATATAGATTACCTAAAGATATTTTACAATTAGAAATAAAATTAATTGAAAGTATGGGAGTTAAATTAGTTCCTAATACAAGGGTAGGTAAAGATATAAGTTTAGATCATATTAGAGAACAATCTGATGCAACTTTTATTTCTGTTGGAGCATGGGAATCTGCAATTATTCCATGTAAAGGACATAAATTAAATAGAGTTCATGGTGGTATAGAGTTTTTAAATAAATTTGCAATTAATGACCCAATTAAGGTAGGTCAAAAGATTGCAGTAATTGGTGGTGGAAATACTGCTATGGATGCTGCTAGAACATCAATTAGATTAGGAGCACAAAAGGTATATGCTATTTATAGGCGTACTAAAGATGATATGCCTGCTGTAGATGTTGAAATCAAAGAATCAATGGAAGAAGGTGTTGAGTTTGAATTCTTATTAAATCCTGTTGAAATAATAGGAGAAGATGGGAATGTTAGTAAAATAAAATTAGAAAAAATGAAACCTATAGGCAAAGATAAAAGAGGTAGAACAAAGATAGAAAAAACTGGTAAATTTAAAACAATTGAAGTAGATTCAGTAATTATGTCAATAGGTCAAAAATTAAATAATAAAGGTTTTGAAGATATTGAATTAAATGAATGGGGAAATATTAAATCTGATCTTTCAACTTGGCAGACTAATCTAGAAGATGTTTTTGCTGGGGGAGATTGTATAAATGATGGAGCAGATATAGCTATTTCAGCTATTTATGATGGTCGTCAAGCAGCAAGTATGATAGATAGTTATTTGCATGGAGAGATAACTCCTAAAAAAGATTTAAGCTATGTAAAACAAAAGAATTTAACTTTAAAAGATTTTCCTAATATAGATCAAGAAAGTAGAAAGCATATGACACATGAATCTCCTGAAAGAAGGAAACATAATTTTGAAGAGGTAGTTCATGGATTTAGTGAAAAGGAAGCATTAGGAGAAGCAAATAGATGTTTAGAATGTGGATGTAATGAAGTATTCAAATGTGATTTGGTAGATTATGGTAATGAATTTGATGCTGATTTTGAAAGATTTATAGGACAAAAAGATGTTTATAGAATTGATGAACGTAATCCATATATTCTAAAAGATTCAAACAAATGTATTAATTGTAATATGTGTATTAGAACTTGTGAAGAAATTTTAGACATAGGAGCCTTAGGTATGGTTAACCGTGGATTTAATACTAATGTATTACCTGCTTTAGATAAAAAATTATCTGATACAGAATGTATTGAGTGTGGAAGATGTATAGATGTTTGCCCAACAGGAGCTCTACAAGAAAAAATGCCAATTAAAAAACAAGTACCATTAAAAGCTGATATTGTTCATACTACTTGTTCATCTTGCTCGATTGGTTGTAAAATAAAAGTTGAGAAAAAAGGTGATCTTTTATTAAAAGCATTACCTAATCCAAGTGATAGAACGTCTAAAGGTGTTTTATGTAAAAAAGGTAAATTCGATTTTTCTGTAGCAACGAATGAAGAAAGAATTTTAAAGCCAAGAGTAAGAAAAAATGGAAAATTAGAAACAGTTAGTTTTGAAGAAGCTATTTTATATGTTGCAAGAAAAGCTCAATCAATGGATTTAATATATGATAAAAATACTTTCGGAGTTGCTATTGGTGGTAAACTTACAAATGAAGAAATATTTTTAGCCAAAAGTTATGCTCAAGATATTCTTCAAACTGAAAATATTTTCAATATTCATAAAAGAAAAAGTGGTTTAAAAGAAGTAATAGGAGTAGATGTATCAACTAACACCTTGAATGAAATATGTCATACAGATGCTATTTTAGTATTTAACGCTGATTTAATGAATGATTATACAATTACAGCTTTAAAAGTAAAGTCAGCTTATGAAAATGGAGCAAAAATTATTAATATTAATACTAAAGATACTAAGGTTAGCGACTGGGCAGATGAAACTATTATTACTGATAATGGAACTAAGATTTTAAGAGATATTTATGTCAAAAATTCTAAATATAGTGAAGTACTTGAAGAACAAAATAAGTTAATGTTCATATTTGATGAAGAAAATTCAACTTATGAACAAGAAAAACTTATTGGATTAATTGCTAGAAGATATAAACATATAGGATCACCTAGAAATGGGATTATAAAATTAAGAAAAAATATAAATTCACAAGGATTAGTAGATATAGGCGTATCTATAGATAAGGATAAATATTTAGAAAAAATTAATAAAGGTGATATAAAAGGATTATTATTACTTGATGATAAAATGCCTAGTGATGAAATTTTAGAAAAATTAGAATTTGTAGCAGTACTATCAACACATTTAGATGAAAAAACTAAAAAAGCAGATGTTATTTTGCCTAAGGCTACTCTTTTAGAATCAGAAGGAACAATTACTACAGCTGATAGAAGGATTGAAAGAGTAAATAAAGTTTTAGATCCAATAACTGGGTTTAGTAATTTGGATATTATCAAAGAATTAATGAATGTATATAGTACAAATGCTGATTATAAAAATCCTAATGAAATATTTTTAGATATTGTTAAAGATGTTGAAATATATGATGGATATAATTTTAAAGAGCAAACAATATATTGGCCAGTTAAATCAACAAGAATTTTATTTGAAGATAGAAATATATTTGATTTGCCAGAAATTGATCTAGATTTATATGGTAAGAGAATTGAAAAAATTACAATTAAATAAATACTTTTAGGCTATTAGATAAAATCTAATAGTCTTTTTATTTAATTGAATATTTTAATTATTTCATATATAATTATTTTGATGCAGATTTTAAAAGGAAGGTATATATGAAAATTAAAAAAACTATAATTTTAATA